>NZ_JAKSYQ010000155.1:0-16711 GCF_022829665.1 Methylobacterium sp. E-041
TCGCGACGAGGTCCGGATCAGCTGGAACGAACACGTTCGGCGCCCCCGTAAGCGCATAGAAGAGATAGGCGGGAACTGCGAGTTCGATCCTTTGGCGGTCGGTCAGGAGAAGCATCGGGGCACTTACCGAACCTACCAGCAAGAGAAAAGGCTAGACTAGTTCAGAGACGTTACCGAAACCGTCTGAAATTGTCGGGAAAACAGTCGGATACCCGACACGTCGTTCAGGTTGCTATCGACCCTTAAGCGACCCTTGGAAGGTCCGCTTTCTGGCTGCTTGCCAAACGATCATCTACGACTGGCCTGCGGCACGACGGCTTCGAGACGGAAGCTCAGGGACTGGTTGCCACCCTGAAAAGGAAAGCGGCGCGTCCCCAATGAGGACGCGCCGGAGAGTGGGCTCGTGGTCTCAGGAACGAGCAGACGTACGGCATATCCAAAATTCAGCCGGATCGCTGTAGCCGATTGGATACAGCGTTCTTCAACCTCTTGCTTCGCCTCCTCAGGGCATTCGTTTAGGCGTGAGCGTCAGATCGTGCTTGGTTCGAACCAGGCAGCACAGCGTGGACGTAGCTTGCGAGACTCGCGCTGCGCAGCGGGTGGAAAGGTTTTGCACCGTCGCCGCAACTGCGCTTGACCCAGGCGGTCGCTTCGTGACTGACGCATTCGACGGGGAACAGCACCAGGTCGCTTTGTCCGACGAGACCCGGAAGCAGGCTGAGGCTTTCCTCGATGCCGCCGTCATGGCTCAAAAGCCGGCCGCCGCGCTCCGACGTGAAGCGCCGGAGGTTCGCGACCAGACGCGGACGACCACCGACGTACAGGAAGGTTCGACCTTGGAGACAGGCGGGATCGATCGCTGACGTGTCTGCCGAGACGGAAGTGGTCTCGATCACGGCCTCCAGCGCGGCGACCTCAGCTGCAAGCGCTCGACAACGACCGCCCTCCGCTTCGAGGTCCTGGCTCAGCCGATGAGAGGCCTGCATCAAGATCGCAACCTTCTCCTCCAACGCCTCCGCATGCGCCTGTTCGCGTGCAAGGCGGCCTTCCAGAGTTTTCATCGCTGCCTTGAGCGACGCTTCGGGGTCGTCAGACGGACGGGGCAACGGCGCTGGGCGATCTGTGTCGGCGGCGCGGGCCTGCGAGCTGAGGGCGTCGCGCTGCTCCATCAGTTCGAGGATACGCCGCTCCTGCCGTAGGGCTTCCGCCTCCTGCGCAGCCAGATCCGCTTCGAGCTGGCGCAGGCGTCGGATGTCGGCACGGTTCGACTGCCCGACGAGATGCGAGAGCATGTGCACCTCGCCGAAGACGTCCTGCACCAGGGGCCAATCGGTGGCCGGATGGGTGATCGCGGCCCAGTAGGCACCGGGGATCTCGCCGCGTTCCAGATACTCGCGCCAGAGTGTGCGGACTTCCGCGGCAGTGCGGGCCTCCGTGAAGCGCTTGATCTCGCGCTCGTGGCGGCGATCCAGGGTCTTCTGCAGGAGCTTGGCGCCGCCATCGCGCCGTCCGGCCATCTGCACGATCTCGCCGTGCAGCCGGTGCTCCGTCATCGTTCGGGCATCCACCCGGCCAAGCTTGGCCAGAATGCTACGCGCCTCGGCGTTGGTCAGGCACGTGCCGACGATCGAGCAGTGCAGGTTGTCGGCCAGTTCCCAGATCCGGTCGCGGGGCCTCTCGGCCGGGTCGGCCACCGGCGGCAGGAAAGTCGACCTCACGGCGCCCGCCGCAAGCGCCTGGAGCGCTGGTCCGCTGATGTGAGGTCCTTGGGTCACGCCGCACCTCCGCAATCGCTATATTCCGTCAGATATAGCCAATCTGTCGTAAAGGTGGTTGCTTGCCTAGGGGGCAGGCATGAGGGCCGAACGAATTCGGGGAGTCAGCCTGCTACCGAGGCCGAGGTCAGGCGTTGCAGGAAGGGGGAGGCTGCGCGCTCGGCAGCGCGTTCGATCGCCCGATAATGCGCGACGACCTCGACCCCAAATGCCGAGAGCTGCGCCCCGCCGCCACTCTTGCCGCCGATCTGCGCGGCGACCACGGGCTGTCCGAACCCCTTGTTCATCGCCTCGACCAGCATCCACGCTCGCCGATAGGACATCCCGATCGCCCGGCCGGCCGCCGAGATCGAGCCGTGCTCGGCGATCAGCTCTAGAAGTTGCACCTTGCCCGGCCCGAGCTGGTTGTCGGGTCCGAGATCGATGCGGATGCTCAACCGTGCCATCGGGTCCTTTCGTCCTGCAGGTGACCATAACCCGGATCGAACGCCGACGCTTCCATCCGTAACTGGCGCCCGATGTATCCTGCGGTATATAGCGTGCCGTACTTGCTGCAGCGATCGCTGCCACGATCGCCCCTTCGGAGACGAGCCTGCATGTTCACTTGCACCGGATACGCGTCATCGAGTGCCGAGGCGCCCCTCGCGCCCTTCACCTTCCAGCGTCGGGATCCCGGTCCGTCCGACATCGAGATCGAGATCGTCTATTGCGGCGTCTGCCATTCGGACCTGCACCAGGCCCGCAACGAGTGGCAGAACACCCTCTATCCGTGCGTGCCCGGCCACGAGATTGTCGGGCGCGTCACGCGCGTCGGCGCCGAGGTCTCGACCTTCAAGGCAGGTGACCTCGCCGGCGTCGGCTGCATGGTCGGGTCCTGCCGGGAGTGCGCGAGCTGCAAGGAGGGGCTGGAGCAGTATTGCGAGCCCGGCTTCACCGCGACCTACAACGGCCCCGAGCCTCAGACCGGTGGCCACACCTTCGGCGGCTATTCGAGCCATGTCGTCGTCGACAGCCATTTCGTCCTGCGCATCCCGCAAAACCTCGACCTCGCCGGGGTCGCGCCGCTGCTGTGTGCCGGCATCACGACGTACTCGCCACTGCGCCACTGGAAGGTCGGACCCGGACAGAAGGTGGGGATCGTGGGCCTCGGCGGCCTCGGTCACATGGGCCTCAAGCTCGCGCATGCCATGGGCGCGAAGGTCACCCTGTTCACGACCTCCCCAGGCAAGGAGGCGGATGCCAAGCGCCTCGGCGCCGACGCCGTGGTGATCTCGAAGGATGCGGACGCGATGGCCGCCCAGGGAGAGACCTTCGACTTCATCCTCGACACGGTGGCGGCCGAGCATGACATCAACGCCTATCTCGGCTTGCTGAAACGCGACGGCACGCTCGTGCAGGTCGGCGCGCCCGAGAAGCCGCTGCCGATGCAGGTGTTCAGCGTGATCTGGCGCAGGCGGAACTTCGCCGGGTCGCTCATCGGCGGGATCGCCGAGACCCAGGAGATGCTCGACTTCTGCGCCGAGCACGGCATCACCTCGGACATCGAGATGATCCCGATCAACCAGATCGAGACCGCCTACGCCCGCATGCTGAAGAGCGACGTCAAGTACCGCTTCGTCATCGACATGGCCTCGTTGTCGAAGGCTGCTTAAGGTCCGGGCGATCGTCGCCACGGAACTCCGTCGCGACGATCGCGTGGGTGGCGAGCGGGATCACCTCGTTGCCAACCGCGCCGAAGCACAGGCCCCAAGGACAGGCCATGGCCACCTGGCTCGACACGACACAGCGCTATGGCCGCATCAGTCGCGGCTTCCACTGGCTCATGGCCGCGCTCTTCGCGTGGCAATTCGCGGGGGCGCTGCTCTACGTCGGCATCGGCGACACCGCGCTCACGCGGTTCGTCGGTGGAAGCCACTTCACCCTGGGCTTCACCCTGTTCGTCCTGGTCCTGCTACGCGGAGCCTGGGGGCTGATGAACCTGGGCCGACGACCTCCACACCCTGGGCGCCTCGGCCGCGCGGCCGAGGCCGGTCACGGCCTGATCTACGCGCTGATGATCGTCGTGCCGGGGATCTCGCTTCTACGCCAGTATGGGTCGGGCAAGGGCTTTTCTCCCTACGGGATCCCGCTCATGCCGGTGCGGGGCGACAAGATCGCCTGGATGATGGTTCCCGGTGACCTGTTCCATTACTGGCTCGGCTTCGTCCTCATGACGGTCGTGCTCGGTCACATCATCATGTCCGTCCTCCACCGCGTCCTCTGGAAAGAGAACGTGCTGGTGCCCATGACGTGAGCGGATGGCGACGAGGACGATCGTTCCTGACCGCGGCCAACGCATCTCTTGCTGACCACGCAAACGACCCGGAGAACACATCCTCGATGCGCAACCTCACTCGTGCCCTCCTCGTCACCGGTCTCCTGCTGGGTGCCTCGATCACGCAAGCCGCCGAGACCGCGACGGTCTTCGGGGCGGCGAGCCTGAAGAACGCCCTCGACAATGCCGGCAAGGCTTTCACCGCGCAGACCGGGATCGAGATCAAGGCGAGCTACGCCGCCTCGTCGGCGCTCGCCCGCCAGATCGAGGCGGGCGCGCCGGCCGACCTCTTCGCCTCGGCCGATCTCGAATGGATGGACTACCTCGACAAGAAGAAGCTCATCCGACCCGAAAGCCGGGTGAACCTGCTCAACAACCGCCTCGTCGTCGTCGCGCCCAAGGACGCGAAGGAGAGCGAGGTCCCGTTCACCGTAGAGGGCTTCGCCAAGGCGCTTGGCTCTGATGGGCGGCTTGCCACTGGCGAGGTTACGTCGGTGCCGGTGGGCAAGTACGCCAAGGCGGGCTTCGAGAAGCTCGGGCTCTGGGCCACGATCCAGCCGCGGTTGGCGCAGGCCGACAACGTGCGCGCGGCGCTCGCCCTGGTCTCGCGCGGCGAGGCGCCGCTCGGCGTCGTCTACGAAAGCGACGCGAAGTCCGATCCGGGCGTGAAGGTGGTCGGCGTGTTTCCGGCGGACAGCCATCCGCCGGTGGTGTACCCGTTCGCCGTCACGTCCGAGGCTAAGGGTGACGGCGCGGCCCGCTTCCTCGACTTCCTGAAGGGGCCGGCGGCCAAGCCGTTCTTCGAGGCTCAGGGCTTCACGGTCATCACAGTGAAATAGGCAATTCCGGCATGAAAATCTCCGCACGCAACCTCATCAAGGGCAAGGTCGTGGCCGTCGAGAAGGGCGCGACCACCGCGCACGTCAAAATCGAGATCGCTGGCGGTCAGGTCATCACCTCGGCGATCACCAACGAGGCGGTCGACAGCCTGAAGCTCACGGTCGGCGTGGAGGCCTACGCCGTGGTCAAGGCGTCCGACGTGATGATCGCGGTCGACTGAGCATGTCCATTTCCCGCGCCCTCCTCGTTTCTGGATTGTTGGCCGTTTCAGGCAGCACGGCCATGGCCGAGGATGTGCCCGCCTGCGCCAGCTTCGCGTGGTCGGTGGCGCGGGAACGGACGGCCTTTGCAGCACCCGACCTGCCGACAGTGACCTCCGGGTCTGCGCTGTCGGGCGGGACGGGTGCGGCGCGCCTCGTGCTGAAGCCGATCGCCGATGTCACGCTCCTGTTCCCGTCGGAGAAGGCATTGAAGCCGGGCACGTTCGCCGGTTCCGTGACGGCTACGATCCCGGCGGCCGGCACCTATCAGGTGACGCTCTCGGACGACGCCTGGATCGACGTCAGCCAGGACGGCCGCACGTCTCTCAGACCCTCGGCTCACAGCGGCAAGGCCGCTTGCCCGGATGTCCGCAAAAGCCTGCGCTTCGTCCTCGATGCCGGCGCGGTGACCATCGAAGTCAGCCGTTCACCGGCCCCGGATATCAAGCTCGACCTCCTCAAGGCCGAATAGCTTCTCGGCTGCGTGACGCGAGGCGCCTCAGGGCGCCGCGATCGGTCCAAGCTCATGTCGGGCGAGGATCGCCTGTGCCTTCTCCGAGACGAGGAACACCGCGAGGCGGGCGGCGTCCGGGCTGTCGCTCAGGAGCGCCATGCCATAGGTCGCTGGCACCGAGAGGTGCGGGGGCAGCGGGACGAGGCTGAGGCCGGGCGCCTCCTGCATCGTGCCTTTCTGTCCGCTGCAATAGTACAGCAGAGCGTCGGCGTTATTGCCGAGGAACACGGTGGCAGCAGGGCTTCGCCCGGCCACCGGCACCATCGTGTTGGGGGAGCCGAGCAGCCTCAGAGCCTTCCTCTCCAAGATCGCCTTGGCGCCGGGGTGGATGGCTTCGGCTCGGTCGAACACGGCCTGAGCGTAGTCACCGCCGGGATCGGCACCCGGTGTAGAGGTCGCAAGCCGCAGATCGGGCTTGAGCAGGCGGTCGAGGAGGTTCTCGGACGTCAGCCCAAGGTCGGCACGGGCGAGCACGCATAGCTTGTTCCGAGCGAAGGGCACCACGTCCCTGGCCTTGCCGGCTTCCGCAAGGCGACGTGGCCCGGTGAGGTCGGCCGAGAGAAAGAGGTCTGCCTTCTCCCCGCCCTCGATACGCTGACGCATCAGGCCGGCTGGCCCGAACACCGGAGCCGCGACGGCATCGGAAGGAAGGCCGGAGGCGGCGATGACGTCCTTGAGCGCCGCCACGAGACTGCCTGCGGCGAAGATCCGAACAGGCTCCGCTCGGGCCGGGGCGACAGCCGCGAAGGCGATAGTCCCGATCAGTGCGAGGGTCCCAAGGGTACGATGGGTCGTCGAAAGACGTGTGTCGGGCAACGTCGGCTCCGGCTCGATACATGCGCTGTATCTGCTGGGATATAACCGGACGTAGGTCAAGGTGGCTGATGGCGTCGCTACTCTGCCAATAGGCTTCGTTCAGGCCCCGGTTTCGTAGTCACCCAGCTGCGGTGGGGCGATCGGCGTGAAAAGGGATCGGTCGGGTTTGAGGTCGAGCAGCGGCGTGCCGTCGAGGCAATCGAGCCCTCGCACGGTTAGGGTGCCTCCCTCGATCGCGATGAGCGTGACGATCGAGGTCCCGATTGGGTTCGGACGGACGGGCGAGCGTAGCGCGAAGGTGCCCCGCGTCGTGCCGTCGTTGGCTGGGCTTTGGCGCACCAGATCGCGCCGGGAGGCGTCGAGCCAGTAAAGAACCTCGATCCGGGCAAATTCGCCCAGGCCGTCGAGTGCGGCGATCCATGGCTCGAAGACCTCGATCCGACACAACGGGCCGTCCGCTCGTCCTTGGCGCGGACAAGCTAAACGGTCGGTCCAGGGCGTTCGGATACGGCCGATGTAGGTCAATCCGGCGTCGGAGACCTCTGGAGGGGCGATCGCGACTTCACCGGTTCGGATCTCGTTGAGGCGCACCATGCCTCGTGTTGTCCCACAGGTGCGACCTATGCGCCATTGCAAGGGCGCCAGTCCTCAAATTGCACGGCATACGAGCGAGGCACATTCATTCGCCGGGCAATGTCCGCTTTACGAATTCGATCTAACAGCTTTGTATGACGCAGTTGGGTTGGATACGGAACGTCCGCTTCCCGACGAAGGGTTAAAGGCTGTTCCCCACTCTTCTCGGACCCTGCCGTATGCAGCCCGATGCGTCGAGAAAATGGTCTGATACCTGACGCGTCGTTCAGGTTGCTATCGACCCCGAGCGGACGTTCGAGGTGTCTGCTTTTCGCCCATCACCCGGTTGGCAGTCTCCTTACTTGCACAACGCCAATCCTGGCACTAAAACACTGAACCAAATGGTTCACTCTTTAACGACCCGGCTCGACGCCTCCTTCGCCGCCCTCTCGGACGCCACGCGGCGCGGCGTGCTGGTGCAACTCGAAAGCGCGGACGCCTCGATCACGCAGCTCGCGGCGAACTTCAACATGACCCTCACGGGCATGAAGAAGCACGTCGGCGTCTTGGAGCAGGTGGGGCTGATCACGACGGAGAAGGTCGGGCGTGTGCGGACCTGCCGGCTCGGCCTCCGCGTGCTCGAAGAAGAGGCGGCCTGGATCGAAGAGCGCCGCCGGATCTGGAACGCGCGCTTCGACGCGTTGGATTGCGTCGTCGAGGCCATGAAACGGAGAGAGGAAATCGATGGGCCACAGGGTGAGTGACGGCCGCACGGCGGTCGAACGAGGGTCGGAGCGCGAACTCGTCGTGACGCGCACCTTCGACGCGCCTGTCCGTCTCGTGTGGGACGCATGGACCAAGCCCGACCTGTTCAAGCTGTGGTGGACGCCGAAGTCGAGCCCGGTGCCCCTGTTGTCGTGCGAGATGGATGTCCGCACGGGTGGCGGTTATCGCCTTGCGTTCGGACACGACGTTGCAAGTTCCAGGGCTTTCTTTGGCAAGTATCTCGACGTGACGCCGCGCTCGCGCCTCGTCTGGACAAACGACGAGGGTGCGGATGGTGCCGTCACGACCGTGACATTCGAGGATCGCGACGGCCGGACGCTGCTGATCATGCGCGAACTCTACCCCTCGAAGGAGGCGCTCGACGCATCGTTCGTCGGCATGGAGGACGCGACGCCCGAGCAGTTCGCGCAGTTGGACGATCTCCTCGTCACCCTGGGCCTGCGCATGTGACGCTCACACCTTTGGCTCGATTGGTCATGCCTGGGCTGTGGCAGAGCCCTAGACGTGGCGCCACATGACCGCTTGCCGACACCGGTCTGACTTCTGCTCACCACCGAGGCTGTGTGAGAACGCGTTTGCGGACTGGACGGACCTGACAGCGTAAGGCCCAAAGGGACCGGGCTTTCAGCCTCGGATGGCTGCGATGAGCGGGCCGGCACCGAGGATCGCGATCACCCGCTTTATGTTGTAGGCAAGAACCTGCAGGCTCATCTCACCGGCCACGTTCCTCAGCCCCCGGGTCAGGAAGTGGGTCGCTCCCATCCAGGCTTTCAGGGTGCCGAAGACGTGCTCGACCGTCTGGCGGCGGTCACGCATCGCGTTCGGGTTCTCGTCGAGCCGGCGCTGGACGGCTTCCAGCACGTGCTCGTGTTCCCAACGCGTGATGCGACGCTGCTCGGCGGGCGTGCAGGAGGTCTTGATCGGGCAATTCGAACAGGCCGACGTCCAGTACCGCCGTAGGGTCATCCCGTTCTCGATGCTCTCGAAGCGATAGGTCAGCGTCTGGTCCCCCGGGCAGCGATAGGTGTCGTCGCTCGCCTGGTAGACAAAGTCCTGCTTGCCGAATCGGCCCTCGGCCTTCGCGCCGGACGTCATCGGCTTTGGCAGGGTGACCGCGATCCCCGCCCGGTCGCAGGCGAGGATCTCCTCACCGGAGAAGTAGCCCCGATCCGCCAGAACCTGGATGGCTTCCTCGCCCGCGGCGGCCTGAGCTTGCCCCGCGATATTGGCGAGCTGGGTGCGGTCGTGGCCGACGTTGGTCACTTCATGGGCGACGACGAGGTGATGCTTCGTGTCCACCGCGGCCTGAACGTTGTAGCCGACGAGCCCGGTGCCCTTACCGTTCGTCGCCATGGCCCGTGCATCGGGGTCGGTCAGCGAGATCTGTCGGTCCGACGCGGCCTCGACGAGCGTCTCCATCGCCTGCAACGCGCGCAGCCGATCCCGCAGTGCAGAGAGCCGCTCCTTTAGGCGTGGGGTTCGAAGCTCTGTCACCTCGGCCTCCTGACGGTCGGCGGTATCGAGGGCCGCGAGGTAGCGCACGATGCTCGTCTCGACCTGCTCGATGCGCCTGCGGACCGCGGCCGGGGTGAAGTTCCGGTCGCGCGTGTTCACGGCCTTGAACCGGCTGCCGTCGACGGCCACGACGCCTCCGGCCAGGAGACCGACCTGTCGGCAGAGCATCACGAAGTGCCGACAGGTCGCGCGAAGCGCATCCCCGTTCTCGCGTCGGAAGTCGGCGATCGTCTTGAAGTCGGGTGCGAGGCGGCCGATCAGCCACATCAGTTCGACATTGCGGCCAGACTCCCGCTCCAAGCGCCGGCTGGACGGGATCTGGTTCAAGTAGCCGTACAGGTAGAGCTTCAATAGCGTCGCAGGGTGATAGCCGGGTCGACCGGTGGCGGCGGGCGTCACGCCGGCAAAGCCGAGTGCTGCGAGATCCAATTCGTCGACAAACGCATCGACGACGCGGGCTGGATTATCTTGCGTGACGTAATCGTCCAGGCAATCAGGAAGCAGGGCAACTTGGTCACGATCTGCAGCTTGGACAAAGCGTGTCATCCCGGGCCTCCGTTAGAGGATAAGTCTAACACAAAAAGTATCAAATCAAATATATGTTGCTATAAATCGCTGATTGTCTGTCGAGGATTTAAGATCCAGGGATCGAACGATCGACGTCGCAGATTTCTTTGAGCTTCCTTGCGATCTTGCAACGATCGGGAGGGGGGCAAAAAGCCTGCCCGCCGCTCTCCCAAGCGGCCGGACAGCCCCAGCTTGGCGTCCTCTTTTCACACAGCCTCCACCCTTCTCGGACCTTGCTGCACGCAGCCGTACAAGTCGGGCAACCGGTCGGATACCTGACGTCGAAGCTGCTAGGACCGATGTCCAAGTTGGGTGGCTTTCTGCCTGCCCGCTTCCGCTGGATACGTGGTGGAAGAGGACGTTCGAGGGGCCGTGTCACCCCGCCGCCCAGGCGAGCGCATCAGCGCCCGCCGGCAGGCGCATCGGGCAGGCCGGATCTTCCACGTTGCGCGGCGCCTTCGAGGTGCGGTGTTCGCGTCGCCCTGGCGACGGCGGGCGCGGGCCGTCAAAGCGTCGCGATGCCAGCCAGGACCAAGTCCAGGCCTGCGAGGAACTGCGCGCGGTCGTCGTGCCCAGGCAGGTCGGCCGCGACTTGGCGCAGGAACGGGTACTCGACCGGGTCGAGCCCGGCCCATCGGGCGGCAAGGCCCGCGAGGAAGGCCGTCCTGTCCGCCTCGCAGGTGACGACGGACGCGTTGGCGGCGTTCTGTGCCGCGACGCCGAGAATGTAGTTCACGAGCGCCGACCACGCGTCGAACAGGGAGGCTCTGGGCACGCCGAGCATCAGGAGCCGACCGCCGATCCCTTCGAAGACCCCCAGCATCGCCAATTGGTCCGGCTCGCGCGACAACTGAGCCCCGACCCAGGGATGGGCGTCGCTCGCGTCGAAGATGCCGAGCGCGATGGCCCGGATGCCCTCCCGCGCCTCGATGTCTGCGGCCAGTCCCGTCACGATCCGCGAGACGACCTGGTCCGCGGCCGCGGCGAGCAGGTCGCTCTTGTCCGCGATGTGCCAGTAGATCGCCCCGCTCCCGGTCTCGAGATCCGCCGCTAGGGCGCGGAAAGTCAGCGCCGACTCGCCGTCGCGGTCGAGGATGGTGATCGCCGCCTGGACGATCCGCTCCTTTGAGAGGGTGGTCCGTCGCCGTTCGCTGCGCTGGGTCGTGATCGTCATGCCACCAACTTGACACGCCTGGAACGCCGTTCCAATGGGTACGTCGGTATGGAACGCTGTTCCATAGGGGGTGCAGGGAAATGCGAATGCCGCGGGACGTGACGATCATCGGTGCCGGCCTCGGTGGCCTCCTGCTTGCCCGCGTGCTGTCGCTCCAAGGTATGGACGCGACGGTCTTCGAGGCGGACCATTCGCCGATGGCACGCGCGCAGGGCGGGATGCTCGACATCCACGAGAACGACGGTCAGGCCGCCTTGGAAGCGGCGGGCCTCACCGCGGAGTTTCGCAGCCTGATCCTCGAAGGGCGCCAAGCGATGCGCTTCCTCGATCGGGACGGGCGCGTCCTCTTCGAGAAGCCCGACGACGGCACGGGTGGGCGTCCCGAGGTCCAACGCGGCGAGTTGCGACAGATGCTGCTCGACTCCCTGCCGCCCGGCACCGTCCGCTGGGGCCGCAAGCTCATCGGCGTGCAGGCGCTCGGCGCCGGGCGCCACGAGGTGGTCTTCAGCGATGGCAGCCGCGAGGTCGCGAGCCTGCTCGTCGGAGCCGACGGCGCTTGGTCGCGCGTCCGGCCGCTCCTGACGCCCGCCGTGCCTGCGCCGACCGGCATGTCCATCCTCGAGACCTTCCTGTTCGAGGCCGACACCCGTTACCCCGACACCGCGAAGGCGGTCGGCGGCGGGTTCATGGGTGCTCTGGCGTCGGGCAGGGCCATCATGGCGCACCGTGAGAGGGGCGACACCCTTCACGCCTACACCCTCATGACCGGACGGTTGGACGGCGCGACCGATGCCATCGCGCAGATCGTGCAGGCGTTCGACGGATGGGCACCCGAACTGACCGCCCTTCTCACGGAAACCGACGTGGCCCCTGTCCTGCGCCCGACGCACAGCCTTCCCGTCGGCCAACGGTGGGCGCGCGTGCCGGGCGTCACCCTGCTCGGCGATGCAGCCCATCTTGCGCCTCCGAATGGGGAGGGCGCAAACCTCGCGCTGTTCGACGGGGCCGAGCTCGCCCGTCTTCTCGCGGCGCAGCCCGACGACCCCGAGGCCGCCCTCGCCACCTTCGAGGCAGCAATGTTTGAGCGCAGCGCCGCATCCGCCACTGAAGGCGCCGGCTTCTACGACACGCTCATGAGCGAGGACCCGGCCCGCGACCTGATCGCGATGGTCACGCAGCACGCGCAGATCACCTCATAGGGGCGTCTGATCTGGGATCGGGCGGTCGTGCGGAGCGCCGCTCCGCACGACCAGGTGGAGAGGACTTCGCTCAGATCAACGCCGCGACGCGCCGACCGGTCAGGTGTCGATCGGATCGTTGAACAGGGACGGGTCGGCGCCGGCGGGCAGCAGCTTGGTCCTCAACTCCCCGTAGGTCTCCTGGATCGCCTGGAAATTGCCGGCGAACTAGACGACCTGACGGAAGACCGAAGGGCACGCTCGAAGTGGTCTCCTCCGACCATTGCGGCTTCTCCTACGCCACCGCCAAGCGCGCGCCCGGCATCAAGATGCGCATCGGCGTGCTCTACGCGGAGGGTGTCGCCAAGTGCGTTCGGCGCGGTGTTCAAACGGGTCACCGGTTGCTCTCCCCGTTGGTTCGGCAAGGGGTGAGCCTGCAGTTTACGCGCGGCGAGCGCCTACCTCCACGCTTGATGGGGCCTCGGGGGTTTCCGCTCGATCAAGGTGTCATTCGGCATGCTGACGAACGGTAGTTTTCGAGCGCCGACCAATCTGTCTTCAACGGCGAGGTTAGGTCGAAACCAGCCGCCTCTTATGTCCGATAAACGGTCATTTCTCCGACATGACATCGCGTCGGTGCCGGCCTTGCTGATGCTAACATTTGCTAACTGGCACGGCCCCTGCTCATTAGCCCGAGGCACGAGACCACAGCATGATCGCCGAAACCTTCGCGGCGCAGGCCTCCCTGCTTTCGATCTCGCCAGATCGGGCGAACAGTTCAAGGCTCACATGCCGCCCGACGATTGCCATGAGTTCCTTCCCCCACCGGTCCCCGAGCGCCGTGTAGTTGCCGAGTGGCCAGTCGTGAACGATCGCTCCGGGGTATTCTGGCGCTACGTCAGCAAGCACGAGGCCGATATCCACGTCACTGTCAGCGCGGGCAGTGCCGCTCGCTCGGCTGCCGTACAGCCATAGCTCAGCGATTTCCGACTTGCCGGCCGCCCAAGCCGCAAGACCCGTCAGCCATGTTGGCTCAATGTCCAGTCCAAGGAACTCGAGCCCTGGGTCCATGAACGACGATAGCAAGATCTCGCCAAGGTGCTTTGGATAAGCGCGGACGTAGGCGGCGAGCACCTGCTGAGCGTACACGTCGAGAAAGTGCTGTTGCCCGTCCACCTCGACCGCAAGGCCAGGCGCATCGAACCGGCCTTCATCCAATCCGGCGCCGGGGGTATCAAGTGCGAATTGCGGCACGTCGCGTTCACTGCCCGGTAGTAGGGGCAGCTTTTCCGGGTGCTTCACGCCGTTGGCGATTGCCAGCACGATAGAAGCCTGAGCGCACTGAGCCTCCACCGTGGCTTGCACACGCTTCAAGGCGTTCCGAACCGCTGTCTTGCGTGCGTTTCCAGACATGCCGCCGAAGCCGGGCTGTGCTTGGACCTCGGCGAGCGCAAGGGAGTCGGCGACGTGGCAGATCACGAGGCACGCCAGATAAGCGCGTCGCCTATTATCTCGTGCGGTTCGGAACTCGGTCAGCGTCGGCAGCACGATCGCCCTGACGTAATCCTGCGGCGTCATCGGCACGTTCGGATTGTTGCTCACACGCATTCTCTGGTCGGCGAACGTTGGGAAGCTCGCCGTATTTTGCCTGAACACGCGCGATGCAGTGCAATGACGTTCGGATGGCGGCACGGGTTGCTTGCAGCATGGCATCGTGCTCGGCGCGATGGGCCCTAACTCGATCAATAAGCATCTGGGTCTCTCGCAACGCGCGCTCTTCCAGCGTGCCAATACCAAGATCCCCAAAGCAGACGATCAACAAGCATTCATGGTCATGGTGCGCGACGAGAAAAACACGGTCATCTACACGGCAAGCTTGACATTTGCAGGACTATGGATGGGTGACACTCCAATCCCCGAGCCGGAACAGTCAGAGGAGTAAGGCTTGGAACGGCTTTGAGTCGACGTCCGATTGGTCAGCGTTACGACCGGGTCGGGTGGGTCGTAGATCTATTCGTGACCGCTTGAAAAGCCGCTCGCCGTGTCACCGGAAACGGTATCGCGGCATCCGAGCGGAAGGGGGCCTGCAACGGGGCTACGTCAGTCATGCTTTTCGGTGCTGTCGCAGCCATCGTGTTGCCTCCTCCAGGGCGGCGAAGATCGGCGCCGAGATCCCAAAAAGCCGTCCGAAGGCCGCCTCCACGAACCAGCCCGTGCCCACCTCGTGTTCGGGGGTATCGAGACGCACCAGCACGGCGATCAGCATGCCATTGGCAAGAACCAAGCGCCCTTCCCGATCCGGGCTGCCTGTGTCGACAGCGATCGGCTGCAGCACGAGCAACGCCTCGACGTTGTCGCGCGCATCCATGCCTAGCTTCCCCGGAGCTGGTTCAGCCACGGCTCGCTCCGGCGTGCGCCCCAGCGGGTGTTCTTGAGGTGGAGGTAGTTCGGCGTGAACCGGCAGAACGCCTTCAGTTGCTCGACATCGTGGATCGTCAGAACGCGCTGTTTGATCGTGATCAGGCCGAGGTCACGAAGCTCGCGAAGCGTGCGGTGCACGTGGACGGCGGACAAGCCCATCGCGTCCGCAAGCTCGACCTGCGTGAACGGGAAGGCGAAGCTGTCGTTCGTGACCTTTCCGACCGCATCGAGCCGGACCAGCAGTTCGCAGAGAAGGTGAGCGAGACGCTGCTCCGGGGCACGGCCACCGAGGTTGACCAGCCACTCGCGCAGCACCGCCTCGTCGACGAGGGCGCACCACCAGAGGGCCCGCGTAATCTGAGGATGGGACCCGGTGATCGCCTCGATCGCCCGACGCGGTATGTCGACGACCTGACACCGGGAGATCGTGCCGATGTTGTGATCCATCTGGTCCAGGATGAACACGTTGAGATCACAGAAGTCCCCTGGAACCGAGAGGGACATGATCTGGCGTTTGCCATCCGGCAGCACCTTGTAGCGGCAGGCGAGGCCGTCGAGGATCAGATGAACATTCTCGGGTTCGTCACCCTCTTGGATCAGATCGACCCGTGCACCGACCTGCCGGATGCGCGGCGTCAGGCCATCCAGGGCCCGGCGATCCTCATCCGACAGGTCCTCGAAGCCTTCCAGCTTCCGGGTCAGTGCATGGTGCATCACGCCTCAGTAAAAATTTGACGGAAACGACCATATGTCGGAAACCCAACATTTAAAATCATCATTTGATGAAAAGCTTGCGTCGCGGTCACGTTTTCCCTAGAACCAGCGCATCGTTTGCAATCTTTCGGGCGCACACGGCTGAGGGTTCGTGCCCCCGCCCTTTTCAGGGCGAGTCCGTGACACAGCTCCGACAGGCCACGTGCCGCAATCGCTTGCTCGCCGGACTGCCACCATCCGACTTCGATCTGCTTCAGGGGCGGCTTGCCCTGAAAAAGCTCGCGGTAGGCGACGTGCTGATCCAGACGGGTATCCCAATCACCAGTTTGTATTTTGTTGAACGCGGCATTGTCTCCCTCGTCGCGCAAGCTCCCGACGGCGAACAGGCGGAGGTCGGGCTCGTTGGGTGCGAGGGCGTAGTCGGAATTCCGCTCCTGCTTGGCTCTGATCAGGCCCCTTTTGATGGCCGGGTGCAGAATGCAGGCTCAGCCTGGGTCATGTCCGCTCCGAGCTTCCGCGAGATCCTGCCGCGATCCTCACCTCTAGGTGAGCGCCTACTTCGCTATGTGCAAACCGTCACTGCGCAAATGGCCGGAACAGCGCTCGCCAACGCACGCTACACGCTGGCGGCCCGTCTCGCCCGCTGGCTGCTGATGTGCCACGATCGAGTTGAGGGCGACGATCTATCGACGACGCACCGCTTCCTGTCCTTGATGCTCGGCGTGAACCGCACCGGCGTGACCGAGGTCGTTGCCGCACTGGAGCGCGCCGGCGTCATCGCGACAAAGCGCGGCACGATCACTATCCTGGATCGCGCTTACCTGCTCACCCAGGCCGGTGCTTGCTACGGGATGCCAGAAGCCGAGTACGATCGGCTTCTCGGATCTACAAAGTCGACCCCAACAGTCTGATCGGCATTTCCCTGGGATCTAGGCCGGGCTGCGCCAAGCGCTGCCGCAATCGACTAATCAAATGATGCAAAATACGCATGCCGCACCCCCTTTCGCGCACGGTGGTAGGCTTCGACCTCCGGTTGTATAGCAAGCAGTTCGCCCCTATTTGGAGATCGCATGTCAGCATACGTCAGGCCAAAAGTGCTGCCTGAAGGCGAGATTACATTCCGGGGACGCGGTCAGGGGGTCCTGACCGGCTTCAAACTGCTACTCAGGGTGTGCCCGCACTGCTCACAGCGGAATGACAGGCGGGCGGCAGATATGGGCATCTGCCAGTGGTGCGCCTACGTGCCGTCGTTGCACGATGCGGA
>NZ_JAKSYQ010000196.1:0-98220 GCF_022829665.1 Methylobacterium sp. E-041
CAAGCACAAGCTCGCGCTGTGCTTGGGGAAAAACATCGGCGGCGAGCCGATCATCGCCGATCTCGCCCGCATGCCGCACCTGCTGGTGGCCGGCACCACCGGCTCGGGCAAGTCGGTGGCGATCAACACCATGATCCTCTCGCTCCTCTACCGGATGAAGCCGGAGGAGTGCCGCCTGATCATGGTCGACCCGAAGATGCTGGAGCTGTCGGTCTACGACGGCATCCCGCACCTGCTCTCCCCCGTCGTCATCGACCCGAAGAAGGCGGTCATCGCCCTCAAATGGGCGGTGCGCGAGATGGAGGAGCGCTACAAGAAGATGTCCAAGATCGCGGTCCGGAACATCGACGGCTACAACGCCCGGATGGCCGAGGCCCGCGCCAAGGGCGAGACCATCACGCGGACGATCCAGACCGGCTTCAACCGCGAGACCGGCGAGGCGGTGTTCGAGGACGAGGCGATGGACCTCGCGGCCCTGCCCTACATCGTGATCGTGGTCGACGAGATGGCCGACCTGATGATGGTGGCCGGCAAGGACATCGAAGGCGCGATCCAGCGCTTGGCGCAGATGGCGCGCGCGGCGGGCATCCACCTGATCATGGCGACGCAGCGTCCGTCGGTGGACGTGATCACCGGGACGATCAAGGCGAACTTCCCGACCCGGATCAGCTTCCAGGTGACGAGCAAGATCGACTCGCGCACGATCCTGGGCGAGATGGGCGCCGAGCAGCTCTTGGGCCAGGGCGACATGCTGTTCATGGCCGGCGGCGGGCGCACGACCCGGGTGCACGGGCCGTTCTGCTCGGATTCGGAGGTCGAGAGCGTGGTCGCCCACCTCAAGCGCCAGGGCCGCCCGGCCTACCTCGAGGCGGTCACCGCCGACGACGGGTCCGACGAGGCGCCGAAATCGGCCGGCAGGGGCAAGGGCAAGGCCGAGGCGGTCGAGGCCGAGACCGAGGAGGCCGACCTTCCGGTCTTCGACGTCGGCGCTTTCGTGGCGGCGTCGGGCGGCGAGGCCGGCGACCTCTACGAGCAGGCGATCCAGGTGGTCTTACGCGACCGCAAGGCGTCGACCAGCTACATCCAGCGCCGTCTGCAGATCGGCTACAACCGCGCCGCGTCGATCATGGAGCGGATGGAGATCGAGGGCATCGTCGGGCAGGCCAACCACGCCGGCAAGCGCGAGATCCTGGTCGAGGGCGCGCCCCACGCAGCCAGCATGTACGACGACGAGTGACGACGAGGCGCCGGCCGGAAACGCGGCCGGCGTCGCATCTTCGCCACAGGGCGCCGCTCTAACGGCATCCGACGACACGGCCCGGCGCCCCGGGGGGGCATCACGGCGCGACGGGCGTTTCGCACGCCTTCGCGCTTGAAGCCGACCATCGCTTGCGGGACGCCGCACCCGCCCAGGAGACGCCTGACCATGCTCGGCCGCCGCACCCGACTTGCCGGATCGCTCCTCGCGGTCGCGGCCTGGATCGCCCCGGTGGCGCCGGCCGACGCACAGGTCAGCAGCTTCCTCGACGGCCTGTTCGGCCGCAAGGAGCAGCCCGCTCCCGCGCCCGAGCCCGAGGCGGCCCCCGCCGCACCGGCCGCGGCACCCGCGAAGAAGACGGTCGCCAAGCCTGCGGCCAAGGATGCGAGCAAGGACTCGGCGAAGGACGCGAAGTCGCGCTCGGCCGAGAAGCCCGCCGCCAAGCCGGTCGCCGCCAAGCCCGCCGCGGCGGATGCGAAGGTCGCCGCCGTCGGCGCGCCGACCCCCGCCCCAGCCGCCGCCTCCGACGAGGCGCCGGACGCCGCCACCGTGCTGGCCCAGGCCAACGCCTACTTCAACGGCATGAGCACGCTCACCGGCTCGTTCATCCAGATCGCCGCGGACGGGCGGAAGATCGGCGGCAAGCTCACCATCGCCAAGCCCGGGCGCCTGCGTTTCGACTACGACGCGCCCTCGCCGCTGGAGGTGGTGGCCGACGGCACCTCGGTGGCGGTGCGCGACCGCAAGCTCGCGACCCAGGACCTGTACTTCATCGCGCAGACCCCGCTGAAATTCCTGGTCCGCGAGAAGATCGACCTCGCCCGCGACCTCACCGTCACCGACGTCTCGAACGACCCGGGCGGCGTCCGCATCAGCCTGGAGGACCGCGCCACGCTCGGCGGGACCTCGAAGATCCAGCTGTACTTCGATGCCGACATGAAGGTGCTCGGCCAGTGGCGGATCACCGATCCGCAGGGCTACCTCACCACCGTGCAGCTCTCGAACCTGCAGAAGGGCAAGGCCGTCGACGGCAACCTGTTCTTCATCAATTACGGGCGCCCCGAGGACAAGGCGATGCAGGAGCGGATCAAGCAGTCCCAGACCCCCTGAGGTCCGCGAAAGGCCACCATGGTGAGGCTTCCTTAACGCTTTCCGCATCGATCCGGGGAAGGACGTCCCGAAGCGCGCCGATCGGCGTGGCCTGGCGCGCCGGTGAACCCGCCGTCAAGGCGCGCCGCCCGATCGTGCCCCTCGATCGATTCGAGGAAGGGTTCGACATGGAAATCGCCAGGCTGCTCCACACCTTCGCAGGTCCCGTCGCCGCGTTCCTCGCGGTGGTGCCGGGCCTTCGCCGCCCGGCCGGCCCGCCGCCGCCGGTGCTGGATGGGCCGACGATGACGAACGTCGACTTCCCGGCCGTCCAGCCGCCGAGCGCGACGTACTGGCCCGAGCGCTCCTGCATCCTCTCGGGCCGCCCCGAGCAGACCGCGACCTACGTCTACGAGAGCCCCGACAAGCTGTTCGCCGCCGGGATCTGGACCTGCCGGCCGGGCAAGTTCCGCATCGATTTCGGCCGGGACGAGTTCATCCACCTGCTCGAAGGCGTGGTGACCGTCACCGACGCCGAGGGCCGTTCGAAGACCTATCGCGCGGGCGACGCCTTCGTCACGCCGAAGGGCTTCTCCGGCACCTGGGACGTGATCGAGCCGGTGCGGAAGCACTTCACCTATTACGGCGCGGTCGATTGAGGGCCCTCACGCCGCCTGCGGGCGCCAGCGGTCGAGCTCGCTGTCGATCGCGCCTTCGGTGCCGCGCATGAACTCGGCGGCCGGCAGGCCCGGCGCCAGGGTGGCGAGGTAGCTCACCGTCACGGTGCCGGCGCGCGTCGACGACCCGGTCGGCCAGTACAGCCCGGAATTGACCGCCACCGGCAGCACCGGCAGGCCGAGACGCCCGTACAGCAGCTCGACGCCGCGCTTGAACTGCAGCTTCTCGTCGATGGTGCCGCGGGTGCCCTCGGGGAAGATCAGCACCGAGCGCCCGTCGGCTACCGCGGCGCGGCTCTCGTCGATCATCGTGCGCAGGGCCTGGGTGCCGTTGGCCCGGTCGATGATGATCATCGGCGAGCGCCGCAGGAACCAGCCGACCACGGGGATCGCGACGAGCTCGCGCTTGGCGATGATCGCCACGTCGGGCACCAAGATGAGGAAGGCCAGCGTCTCCCAGGCCGACTGATGGTTGGCGACGATCAGGCAGGGCTCGGCCGGGATGCGCTCGCGCCCCTCCTCGACGTAGCGCAGGCCGCAGATCGTGCGGAGCCCGAACAGGATGCCCCGCGCCCACAGGCGCGTCGCCGCGCGGATCGGCCGGACCGGCGAGCCGGAGGCGGCCAGCACCGCGAGCGGTGCCAGGAACAAGGCCGTCCAGGCGGCCCAGTAGGCGTTGAACAGGACGGAGCGGATGCGCGGCAAGGGGCTATGTCTCTGGGTGTCGTCGAGCGGGGCCGACCGATGGTCTTTGCGCGGACATACCCCGTCGTCCGGGGCGGAGCACGCCATTTCCGCAGGCCGCCCGGTCGCAGCGTCGATCGCGCCGGCGAATCGCGCTATCCACCGGCCTCCCCCCGACAACCGCGAGCGTTTCCGTTGCGCCTCACCGTCACGTCCTGGAACATCAACTCGGTGCGCCTGCGCATCGATCTCGTGCTGCGCTTCCTCGCCGAGGCGAAGCCCGACGTGCTGTGCCTGCAGGAGACCAAGTGCCCGGACGACGCCTTCCCGCTGAAGGCCCTGCGCGGCTCGGGCTACGAGAACGTCGTCTTCGCCGGGCAGAAGGGCTACAACGGCGTCGCGATCCTGTCGCGGTTTCCGCTCGTCACCCGCGCGGTGATGAGCTTCTGCGAGCGCCAGGACGCGCGCCACATCTCGGCGGTGCTCGGGCCCGAGGCCGGCGCCGCGGCGGGCATCGCGCTGCACGACTTCTACGTGCCGGCCGGCGGCGACGTGCCCGACACCGCGCTCAACCCGAAATTCGCGCACAAGCTCGACTTCCTGCGCGACCTGCGCGCCTGGGGTGGGCGGCGCGTGAAGGGCCCCGCGATCCTCGTCGGCGACCTCAACGTCGCGCCGCTGGAGCACGACGTCTGGTCGCACAAGCAGCTGCTCGACGTGGTGAGCCACACCCCCGTCGAGACCGAGGCGCTGGAACGCTTGCGCAACGAGGCCGGCTGGGTCGACACCGCGCGCCTGCTGACGCCGCCGCCGGAGAAGATCTTCACCTGGTGGAGCTACCGCTCGCCCGACTGGTCGGCGGCCGACAAGGGCCGCCGCCTCGACCATGCCTGGGTCTCGCCCGACCTCGCCGGCACCGTGCGCAAGGTCGAGGTCGCGCGCGAGGCCCGCGGCTGGGCGCGCCCGTCCGACCACGCGCCCGTGACGTTGACGCTGGAGCTCTGACCGGAACGCGAACGGGGCCGGCGCATTGCATCTTCACACGCTCGTGAAGAAGGTTCGCCGACCCCATGCGAAAGATCCTGCTCGCCTTCCTGCTGCCGAAGGTCGTCTCTTATCTCCGCCGCCGCTACGGCGGCGCCCAGACCCCGCACCGCCGCTCGTTCTGAGCGTCCGTACCCAGCCTCATGGGTCAGGCCCCATGAGGCTCGGTTCCAGCTCTAAGCCCGCGACGCGCCCGCCCTCACCCGGCGGGCGTTCCTGCGTCCGTAGCCCACGTACAGGGCGAGGCCGAGCGTCAGCCAGACCGCGAGGCGGATCCAGGTCTGGCCCGGCAGGCCCGCCATCAGCAGCAGGCAGGACAGGATCCCGAGGCTCGCCACCAGCCCGACCGCCGGGACCCGGAACGGGCGCGGCCGCTCCGGCTCGGTCCGGCGCAGGATCAGCACGGCGGTGCAGACCAGCACGAAGGCGAAGAGCGTGCCGATGCTAACCAGCTCGCCGAGTTCCTCGATCGGCACGAGGCCGGCCACGAGCGCGGTCATCAGGCCGATCGTCGCCTGGCTCAGCATGGGCGTGCGCGTCGTCGGGCTCACCCGCGCGAACAGCCGCGGCAGCAGGCCGTCGCGGGCCATGGCGTAGAAGACCCGCGCCTGGCCGTAGAGCGCGGTCAGCGTCGAGGTCGTCAGCCCGATCAGCGCGCCGAGCTTGATCGCGACGGCGAAGCCGCCGAGCCCGATCGCGTCGATCGCCTTGGCGATCGGGTCGGCGACGTTCAGCGCCCGGTAGGGCACGAGCCCGGTGAGCACCGCGGCGACCGCGACGTAGAGCACCGTGCTCACCGCCAGGGACCCGAGGAGGCCGATCGGCGCGTCGCGCTGCGGGTCGCGGGTCTCGCCGGCGGCGGTCGAGACCGTCTCGAAGCCGATGAAGGCGAAGAACACCACGCCGGCGCCGCGCAGGATGCCGCTCCAGCCGAATTCCCCGAAGGTGCCGGTGTTCTCCGGGATGAACGGGTGCCACAACTCCGGCTTCAGGTGCGCCGCCCCGACGCCGACGAAGGCAAGGATGATCGCGACCTTCAGCGCCACCATCGCGGTGTTGACGAGCGAGGCCTCGCGGCTGCCGCGCATCAGGAGCGCCGTCAGCGCGAGCACGATCCCGGCCGCCGGCAGGTTGACGAGGCCGCCTCCGCCGGGCGCCGCGGCGAGCGCCGCCGGCAGGCGCAGGCCCGCATCCGCGAGCAGGCTCTGCGCGTAGCCCGACCAGCCCACCGCGACGGTGGCGGCGGCGAAGGCGAATTCGAGGACGAGGTCCCAGCCGATGATCCACGCGCAGAGCTCGCCGAGCGTCGCGTAGGTGTAGGCGTAGGTCGAGCCCGGCACCGGGATCATCGCGGCCAGCTCTGCGTAGCACAGCCCGACGAAGGCGCAGGCGATCCCGCCGGCGACGAAGGATAGCGCGAGCGCCGGGCCGGCATAGTCCGCCGCCGCGGTGCCGGTGAGGACGAAGATTCCCGCCCCGATCGTCGCGCCGAGGCCGATGCAGACCAGCCCGAACGCCGACAGGCTCCGCGCCAGCGCCGGCCCGTGGTCGTCCTCATGCCCGGCGACGAGCGCGGCGACGGATTTCTTCGCGGCGAAGAAGCCTGTGGTCATGGCGTGGCGATGTCCGAGCCCGCGGAAGATGCAGCGAGGCTGCGGCAAGTGCCGCGCCAGCGATAGCCGCGCCACGGAAAGTTTCTCAGGGTCGTCCGCGACGGAGCGCTCAGGCACCGGCCGGACGCCGAATCGAGCACGGGTCCCTTCGCCCAGGGGGAAAAGGACAGGATGAGGGGCGTGAGCTTTCGGAGAGTCACGCCCCTCTCCCCGACACACTTTTCATGGGAGAGCGAGCGCGGCGTGCTTCGCAGGATCCATCCGGCGCCGTCACGCCGCGATGGAGACCGGATCGATCGCAGGGCGGCGTCCGCGAACGCCCCGCTCAGCGGCGCTCGTACAGCAGCCGCGCGCGGATCGTGCCCGGGATCGCGCGGATCTCGGCGAGCAGGGTCTCGGCGTCGGCGTTGGTGGCGTCGGTCTCGAGCACCACGTAACCGACCTCGCCGTCGGTCTGGTAGAACTGCCCGGCGATGTTGATGCCCGCGCTCGAGAACACCGCGTTGAGGCGGTTGAGCATGCCGGGCAGGTTCTGCTGCACGTGGATGAAGCGCGCGCCGGTCGGGCGCGGCGGGAGCTGCACCTGCGGGAAGTTCACCGCGCCGATGGTCGAGCCGATGTCGGAGTAATCCACCAGCTTGCGCGCGACCTCCGAGCCGATGCGCTCCTGGGCCTCCTCGGTCGAGCCGCCGACGTGGGGTGTGAGGATCACGTTCTCCAGGCCCTGGAGCGGCGAGACGAAGCGCTCCTGGTTCGAGCCGGGCTCGACCGGGAAGACGTCGACGGCGGCGCCGGCGAGGTGCCCGTCGCGCAGGGCCCGTGCGAGCGCGTCGAGGTCGACGACGGTGCCGCGGGCGTTGTTGATCAGGTACGCGCCCGGCTTCATCGCGCGGATCTCGGCCTCGCCGATCATGTTGGCGGTGGCGTCGGTCTCGGGCACGTGCAGCGAGACCACGTCGCTCTGGGCGAGCAGCTCGGCGAGCGAGGCGGTCGGCTCGGTGTTGCCGTGGCGGAGCTTGTCGGTGTGGTCGTAAAAGACGACCCGCATGCCCATGGCCTCGGCCAGCGTCGAGAGCTGCGTACCGATGTTGCCGTAGCCGACGATGCCGAGCGTCTTGCCGCGCACCTCGACCGAGCCGGCCGCCGACTTGTCCCACTGGCCGGCATGCGCCCCGACCGAGCGCGGCACGATCCGGCGCAGGAGCATCACGATCTCGCCGATGACGAGCTCGGCGACCGAGCGGGTGTTCGAGAACGGCGCGTTGAACACCGGCACGCCGCGCCGCCGCGCGGCGTCGAGGTCGACCTGGTTGGTGCCCACCGAGAAGCAGCCGACCGCGAGCAGGCGGTCGGCGGCGTCGAGGGCCGCCGCGTCGAGCTGCGTGCGCGAGCGGATGCCGAGGATGTGGATGCCCTTCAGGGCCTCGTGCAGCGCATCGCGGTCGAGCGCCTTCGGCAGGCGGACGAGGTTGGTGTAGCCGGCCGCGCGCATCAGCCCGACGGCGCTGTCGTTGATGCCTTCGAGCAGCAGCACCCGGATCCTGTCCTTCGGCAGCGACAGCTTCTCGGGCAGGGCCAGGGTTTCGGGCAGCGGGAGCGGTTCGGAGTTCATGGTGCGATCGGCCGTTCGACGAGGGCGCCTCCGGGCGCCGAAGGCCGGCAGCGATAGGAGCGGTGATTTCGCGATGCAACGACGCGGGCGGATGGCTGGGATGCATCGGCTTTCCGGTGCGACCGTTCCGTCATGCGAAATGGCCGCCGCTCACCCGCGCGGGCGGGCGGTCCGCGCGGCGCCGAGTTCGGCGATCTGCCGGGTCTGCGCGCGGATCAGATCCTCCAGCTGCTTGGTCCGGATGCGGTCGAGCTTGTCGTGCAGGGACACGATCTCGATCTCGGCGCGCAGGTTGACCCCGTAGTCGAGGCCGGCGGCGATGCGGTCGCGCTCCGCCTGCCGGTTCTGCGACATCAGGATCACCGGCGCCTGCAACGCCGCGACCATCGACAGGATCAAGTTGAGAAAGATGTAGGGATAGGCGTCGAAGCCGCCCCCCGACCCTGCGAGGACGACGGTGTTCAGGACCACCCAGCCGACGAGCAGGCCGGTGAAGGCGATGATGAACCCCCACGAGCCGCCGAGCCTGGCGACCCGGTCGGCGAGGCGTTCGCCGAAATCCGGGCCCGCGCGCGACGTCGCGGCGGCGCCCGCGTCGCGGGCATGGACGCGCCCGGCGATGTGCGCGAGGACGCGCCGATCGTGCGGCGACAGGCAGCCCAAGCCCTGATCCAGGAGCTGCCGGGCGAGCCGGGCGACCGCCTCGTCTCCGTCGGCGGACATGCCGGTGCCCCTCTCCTGCTACGTCGCCATGCCCTTCACGAGGCGTTCGATGGCGTCGAGGGCATCGCCGATGCGTGCGGTCTGGGCCAGGATCTTCCCGGCTTCGACCTTGGCGTTCGCATCCGTCTGCCACCAGATGCCGCCGTCGATGTTCCTGATCATCGTCGTGAGGCGGTCGTTCTGGACACCCATCGCCTCGATCGCAGTCTGACAGATCATGATGTCGCCCCCTGATGTTCAGCGAACATATCTCAAACGGGCGGGCAGCAGCGAAGAATTCGCATCGCGGCCCGGGAGACGCCCGGTGGCCGGGACTGGCGCCGCGAACCGTTTCGTGTATGATCCGCGCGGCCTCGGCCCGGCGACGGGCGGGGCCGAAACCGCTTGGACCAACGACCCTGCTGGACGACATCCCGGCATCGGCCAAGGCTCGAGCATGCCTCAGGCGCCGTCCTCCCGATCCGGAGGGGCGGCCGCACGGCGCTTCTGAAAACCTCACCTGAAAGGCACTGCGATGTCGATCTCGGCAGAGCGCAAGACCGCGCTCATCAAGGAATACGCGACCGTCGCCAAGGACACCGGCTCGCCGGAGGTCCAGGTGGCGATCCTCACCGAGCGGATCACCAACCTCACCAGCCACTTCAAGACCCACGGCAAGGACAACCATTCCCGCCGCGGCCTCCTGAAGATGGTCTCGCAGCGCCGCTCGCTGCTCGACTACGTGAAGCGTCGCGACGAGGCCCGCTACCGCAGCCTCATCGAGCGCCTCGGCATCCGCCGCTAATCCAGCCCACGCGGTTCCGAGCCCGGCTCGGGACCGCTTTTTTCAAGATCTCGGGTGGCCGGAACGGGTCCGGCCCCGCGAGCAACGGGCGACTTCGAGGCGCGAACACCAGGGACAGGATCGCGGGGCACTCCTCCAGCCGGAGTGCCCCGCCGTCTTGCCCCTGGCCGCGCCGGGTTCGCCCGCCGCATGATGGCAAGGACGACAAGAATGTTCGACGTACAACGTGAAGAGCTGATGTGGGGCGACCGCCGCCTCGTTCTGGAGACCGGCAAGGTCGCCCGCCAGGCCGACGGCTCGGTGATGGCCACCTACGGCGAGACCTCGGTTCTCGCCACCGTCGTCTCCTCCAAGGAGCCGAAGGTCGGGATCGACTTCCTGCCGCTGACCGTGAACTACCAGGAGCGCGCCTACGCCGCCGGCCGCATCCCCGGCGGCTACTTCAAGCGCGAGGGCCGGCCGTCCGAGAAGGAGACGCTGGTCTCCCGCCTGATCGACCGCCCGATCCGCCCGCTCTTCGTCGAGGGCTGGCGCAACGACACCCAGGTCGTCGTGACCGTGCTCACCCACGACCTCGAGAACGACCCCGACATCCTGGCGATGGTCGCGGCCTCGGCGGCGCTCACCCTGTCCGGCGTGCCGTTCATGGGCCCGATCGGCGCCGCCCGCGTCGGCTACGCCAACGGCCAGTACGTGCTCAACCCGCCGGTCCCGGAGATGGACGGCGCGGTGCTCGACCTCGTCGTCGCCGGCACCACCGACGCGGTGTTGATGGTCGAGTCGGAGGCCAAGGAGCTGTCCGAGGAGATCATGCTCGGCGCCGTGATGTTCGGCCACAAGCACTTCCAGCCGGTGATCGAGGCGATCGTGCGCCTGGCCGAGAAGGCCGCCAAGGAGCCGCGGGCCTTCTCGCCGCCGGAGAATGCCGACGTCGAGGCCGCCGTGCTCGGCGTCTGCGAGTCCGAGCTGCGCGACGCCTACAAGATCACCGTCAAGCAGGAGCGCTACAAGGCCGTCGACGCCGTGAAGGCGAAGGTGGTCGCGGCTCTGTGCCCGGCCGAAGGCGAGCAGAAGTTCGCCCCCGAGAAGGTCAAGGCCGCTTTCAAGGAGGCCCAGTCCAAGGTCGTTCGCTGGAACATCCTCGACACCGGCTCGCGCATCGACGGCCGCGACGTGAAGACCGTCCGCCCGATCGAGAGCCAGGTCGGCGTGCTGCCGCGCGCCCACGGCTCATCGCTGTTCACCCGCGGCGAGACCCAGGCGCTCGTGGTCGCGACGCTGGGCACCGGCGAGGACGAGCAGTACATCGACGCGCTGCAGGGGACCTACAAGGAGACCTTCCTGCTGCACTACAATTTTCCCCCCTACTCGGTGGGTGAGACCGGCCGCATGGGCTCCCCCGGTCGCCGCGAGATCGGCCACGGCAAGCTCGCCTGGCGCGCGATCCACCCGGTGCTGCCGCCGGCCCACGAGTTCCCGTACACGATCCGCGTCGTGTCCGAAATCACCGAGTCGAACGGCTCGTCCTCGATGGCCTCGGTCTGCGGCGGCTCGCTGTCGCTGATGGATGCGGGCGTCCCGCTGCGCCGTCCCGTCGCCGGCATCGCCATGGGCCTCATCCTCGAGGGCGAGCGCTACGCGGTGCTCTCCGACATCCTCGGTGACGAGGACCACCTCGGCGACATGGACTTCAAGGTGGCCGGCACGGACGAGGGCATCACCTCGCTCCAGATGGACATCAAGATCGCCGGCATCACCGAGGAGATCATGCAGGTCGCCCTCGCCCAGGCGAAGGACGGCCGCGCCCACATCCTCGTGGAGATGGCCAAGGCGCTCACCGCCGCCCGCCCCGAGCTCGGCGAGTACGCGCCGCGCATCGAGACCATGCAGATCCCCACCGACAAGATCCGGGAAGTGATCGGCACCGGCGGCAAGGTGATCCGCGAGATCGTCGAGAAGACCGGCGCCAAGATCAACATCGACGATTCCGGCACGGTGAAGATCGCCTCGGCCGACGGCAAGGCGATCAAGGCGGCCTACAACTGGATCCGCTCGATCGTCGCGGAAGCCGAGCCGGGCATGATCTACGAGGGCACCGTCGTGAAGACGATGGAGTTCGGCGCCTTCGTGAACTTCTTCGGCGCCAAGGACGGCCTCGTCCACATCTCGGAGCTCGCCGCCCAGCGGGTCGCCAAGGTGACGGACGTCGTCAGCGAGGGCCAGAAGGTCAAGGTTAAGTTCCTCGGCCAGGACGATCGCGGCAAGATCCGCCTCTCGATGAAGGTCGTCGACCAGGAGACCGGCGAGGACCTCACCGAGAAGCTCAAGGCCGAGCGCGCCGAGCGCGGCGAGCCCGAGCGCGAGGAGCGGGCCCCGCGCGAGCGGAGCGAGCGCAGCAGCCGCGGCGAGCGTCGCCAGTCGAACGACTGATCGTCCGGACCCGCGGTCCTGACGGCGAAGACGGCGCGGTCCCCTCGGGGCCGCGCCTTTTTCGTGGGCGGTTCCGGCGCGGCGGCAAGGAACGCCGGCCTTCGGAGGGCGTTCGATCCGCGACCCCAACAGGAGCGCACCCGACCCCATGGCCAACGACATGATCCACGACATCTTCAGCGGCGAGCCGAACCTCAGCACCACCGAGCGCGCGGTCTCGGTGGCGCTCGGCCTCGGCATCGCGGCGGCGGCCGCGCAGCCGCGCCCGAACAAGTGGCTGAGCCTCGCGGCCCTCGTGGTCGGCGTCGGCCTCGCATTGCGCGGCGCCACCGGCCATTGCGCAATCAAGGCGGCCTCCGACCACATCTGAGCATCGGACCAGTCGCAACGAAGAAGGGGGCGCCTCGCGGCGCCCCCTTTTCTACGTCGTGGTCCGTGTCGGCGAGCGCGACCTCAGAGCGTGGTGGTGCGGCCGCGGCTGGCGATGAAGCCGTAGATCGCGAGGACGACGATCGCGCCGACCACGGCGCCGATGAAGCCCGCGCCCTGGTTCGGGCCGTACCAGCCGAGCGCCTGGCCGAGGAAGGTGGCGACGAAGGCGCCGACGATGCCGAGGATGGTGGTCAGGATGAAGCCCGACGGCTCGTTCGAGCCGGGCATGATGAACTTGGCGACGATGCCGGCGAGGAAACCGATGACGATGGTCCAGAGAATACCCATGACGAACCCCTTGGCGACGTGACGCCTGACGATGTGACGCCGCTTTCGGATGACGCGACGCTGGAACGGTGTTGAAACGCACGGTGGCAGCGGGGGTTGCGACGGATTGGCCGTCGCCGGATCTTTTTCCGCACTGCAATGGGCCAAGGCCGCCGGCCCGGCGCCCCTTTACCTCGCACGCGCCCGGCGGCAGAAGCGATCCGAAGATCAGCCGGGGGACAGGACATGACGATCGAACGCTTCGAGCCGGGCGCGCGGATGGCGCAAGGCGTGGCCTACGGCGACACGGTGTATCTCGCCGGCCAGGTCGCCGCCGACACGGTCGGCACCGGCGTCACCGCGCAGACGCAGGCCATCCTCGGCCAGATCGAGCGCCTGCTGGCGGCTGCCGGCAGCGACAAGGAGCGGATCCTGATGGCGACGATCTACCTGGCCGACATGGGCACATTCGCCGAGATGAACGCCGCCTGGGACGCCTGGGTGTCGAAGGACAACCCGCCCGGCCGCGCCACGGTCGAGGCCAAGCTCGCCGGGCCGGAATACCTCGTCGAGATCGTCGTCGTCGCCGCGCGGTCGGGCGCATGAGGGCCGCCGCCCTCGCACGCGCGATCCTCCTCGCGGGCCTCACGCTCGTGAGCGGGCCGGCGTTGGCGGCGGGGCCGGAGCGGGTCGTCAACATCTACAACTGGTCGGACTACATCGATCCGAAGGTGCTAGAGGCCTTCACCCGCGAGACCGGGATCAAGGTGGTCTACGACACCTACGACAACAACGAGATCCTCGAGACCAAGCTGCTCGCCGGCAAGTCCGGCTACGACGTGGTGGTGCCGTCGGGGCCGTTCCTGCAGCGGCTGATCCGGGCCGGCGCGTTCCTGCCCCTCGACAAGGCCAAGCTGACGAACCTCGGCAACGTCTGGCCGGAGATCGCCGGGCGCCTCGCGACCTACGATCCGGGCAACGCCTACGCCGTCGACTACATGTGGGGCACCACCGGGCTCGGGCTCAACCTCGGGCTGGTGCGCGAGCGTCTCGGCGCCGGCGCCGCGCTCAACACCTGGAACCTCGTCCTCAACCCGGCCTCGGCGAACAAGCTCAAGGATTGCGGGATCATGATGCTCGACTCGCCCGAGGACCTGATCCCGAGCATGCTGCCGACCTTCGGCCTGAAGAGCGACTCCAAGCGCTGGGACGACATCACCCAGGTCGCCGACGCGCTCTTCAAGGTGCGCGGGACGGTGCGGAAGTTCCACTCGTCGGAATACATCCAGTCGCTCGCCAACGGCGATCTCTGCGTCGCGGTCGGCTATTCCGGCGACGTGCTGCAGGCGAAGAAGCGGGCCGACGAGGCGAAGAACGGCGTCGAGATCGCCTACCTCATCCCGAAGGAGGGCACGCTGATGTGGTTCGATGCCTTCGCGATCCCGAAGGACGCCCCCCATGCGGCGGAGGCGCTGAGCTTCATCGACTACATGCTGCGCCCCGAGGTTGCGGCGGCCAACACCAACTTCGTGTCCTATGCCAGCGGCAACCTGCCCGCGAAGAAGCTCGTGAAGCCGGACATCCTGGCCAATCCCGGCATCTATCCCGACGACGCGACGATGCAGCGGCTCTCGGTCAACACCGCCTGGGACGACCGCACCCAGCGCTTCGTCACACGGGCCTGGACGCGGGTGCGCACCGGCAAGTGAGCCGTCAAGTGAGCCGTCGCCGCGGGGAGCGCGCACGAAAAAGCCCGGCGCGATGGCCGGGCTTCGATCGTCGCGGGCGACCGTGATCAGTCCTTGAGGTCGGCCGGCACCTTGCCGCCGTTCTCCTCGAGCTTCTTGATCACCTGCTTGTGCAGCCAGACGTTCATCGTGGCCGAATCGTCCTTGTCGCCGGTGTAGTGCAGCTCGTCGGCGAGCTGCTTGCGGGCAGTCAGGCTCGAATCGAGATCGAGGAGCTTCATCAGGTCCACGATCGAGGTGCGCCAGTTCAGCGTCTGGGAATTCTTCTGGGCCATGCCGTTGAGCACCGCCTCCACGTCCACGGGCTCGCCCGAGGCGGACGGCGTCGCGTCGGCCGTGGTGGTCGAGGCCGGGCTGCTGGCGCCGCCGGCATCCGCGGTCGAGGGGGCCGCCGCGGAGGAGGCGCCTCCGAACGGATGCAGGATCTTGCTGACGATGCTGCCGAGTAGGCTCATGAGATCATTCCCTCGATCGATGCCGCGGAAAAGCGCCGCAGTCGCGTGACAACGGGAGCCGGACCGGCCTGTTCCGGCCGCGCCGCAACGTCAGCGGAAGAGCGGCAGGGCGGCTCCGAGCAGGGCGAGGCCGGCGAGCAGGCAGAGCCCGCTCCATCGTTCCAGGATCGGCGCCCGATCCGGGTCGCGCGTCGACATGCGGGCAAGGCCAACGCCGCAGGTCAGGCAAGCGAAGCTGAGCATCGCGACGATCATCCCCAAGGCAGACTTCTCTGGTGGAAAGGATGGATGCCTTATACAGAAATGAATGGCAATAAAATTCGACTCTGTGGATATCTCTCAGACACGCTTTCTATGAGTACAGAGCCGTTTTCCAGCATCTGAAAGTTGCATTGGAATACCTAGGCGATTTTGCGCGGCTTCATCCTTCGTAACCATGTGGTCGCAATCGAAGTGCTTGCCACGCGCGAGCGAGGGCGGATGGCGTTTTCGGCGCGCCGATTTGCACTTTCGCCGGCCTGTGGCATGGGAGCGGCCGAAGCCGCTCCGCTCCCGAGCCCGGAAATCCCGAGCCCATGCGTCAGTTCCCCAATCGCCGTACGATCCTCGCTGCGGGCCTGCTCGCGTTCGGGGCGGACGCCCTCGGGGCGGGCTCCGCGACGGCGCAGACCGCGCCGGTGCCCGTCCGCATCGGCGTGATCCCGGTGATCGGCGCGGCGCCGATCTTCGTCGCCAACGGAGAGGGCTGGCTCGAGGCCGCCGGGCTCAAGCCGGGATTCACCACCTTCGAGTCCGGGCCGAACATGATCCAGGCGCTGGCCTCCGGCACCATCGACGTCTACGTCGCGGGCATCGCGCCGCTGGCGGTGGCGCGCACCAAGAACATCGACGTGCGCGTGGTCGCCGCGACCGCGGTCGAGGAGATGGTGTTCGTCGCAGGCCCCAAGCTCGCGCCCTACTTCGCGGCGACCGCCGACAAGGCGGAGGCCTTCCGCCGCTACCGGGAGAAGGAGGGCCGCGCCGCCCGCCTCGCGACCCAGCCGCCGGGCTCGGTGCCGAACACCACGCTGCAGCACTGGCTCTGGCAGGTGGCCAAGACCGACAAGACGAACGCCGAGGTCGTCGCCATGGGCATCGACGCGACGCAGCAGGCTCTGCTCGCCGGCGCCGTCGACGGCGCCTCGATCCGCGAGCCGGCGCTGACGATCGTCCAGCAGCGCAACCCGGCGATCGCCCTGATCGCCACCGGCGCCGAGATGTTCCCCGACCAGCCCGGCACCGTGGTCGCCGTCTCGGGCGCCTTCGCCGACAGGAACCCGGCCGCGGTGCAGGGCCTCGTCGACGTGCTGGTGAAGGCGACCGACCTGCTCAAGACCGATCCGGCCCGCGCCGCGCCGCCGGTCGAGAAGGCGCTCGGCAAGGGCATCACCGATCTCGCCACGATCCGGAAGGCGTTGTCCTCGCCGGCGGCGAAGTTCACCGCCGACCCGCGGGTGATCGTCGAGGCGACGCGGAAGATGCAGGCCTATCAGGTGAGCATCGGCACCCTCGACAAGGACGTGCCGATCGACGGCCTGTTCGTGCCGGGCTTCTACGAGAAGGCGATCGCGCGCTGACCGTCCTCCGCGCGATCCTGCTGTCGGCCCTCGGGCTCGCCGCCTTCCTCCTGGTCTGGGAGGCGGCGCCCCGGCTCGGGCTGATCAACCCGGCCTTCCTGCCGCCGCCGAGCACGATCCCGGCCGCGTTCCTGCGCGAGATCGAGCTCGGGGTGTGGTTCGAGGCGGTGGCGTCGAGCCTGAGCCACTACCTCGTCGGCCTCGCCGTCGGCGCGGGCGCCGGGATCGCGCTCGGCCTCGTCGGCGGCATGTCGCGGACGTTCGAGGCCGCGACCGCCTGGGTTGTGCGTCTGCTGCGGCCGATCCCGGGCCTCGCCTGGGTGCCGTTCGCCATCATCTGGTTCGGCGTCGAGCCGTCGGCGGCCGTGTTCATCATCGCCATCGGCGTGTTCTGGATCGTCTTCTTCGCGACGCAGGGCGCCGTGCGCGGCGTCGACCGCGACCTGATTGAGGTGGCACAGGCCTTCGGCTTCCGCTCGGCCCCCGCACGTCTGACCAAGATCCTGCTGCCGGCGGCGACGCCGGGCATCCTCGTCGGCCTGCGCACGGCGCTCGGCCAAGCCTGGATGGCGGTGGTCGCGGCGGAGATCTTCGGCGTGCCGGGCGTCGGGCAGCGGATGATGCAGGCCTCGAGCCTGCTCTCCACCGACATCGTGGTCGTCTACATGCTCACCATGGCCGGGCTCTACGGATTGTTCGATTCGGCGTTCGTCGCCCTGCAGGGCTGGCTCCTGCGCTGGCGGGCCTGAGCGCATGGCGACCCAGGCCGACACCGCCATGCGCGACCCGATCATCGCCTTCCGGGCTTTGAGCCTCGCCTACGCGCGCGGGGGCACGCGCAACGTCATCCTGTCGGACCTCGACCTCACCGTCGCGCGCGGCGAGTTCCTGGTGATCGTCGGCGAATCCGGCGTCGGCAAGTCGACGCTCTTGCGGGTGCTGATCGGCCTCGCCGCGCCGAGCTCGGGCACGGTCGAGCTGGCGACGCGGCCCGGCTGCCGCACGCCGATGGCCCTGGTGTTCCAGGATGCACGCCTGCTGCCGTGGCGGCGGGTCGTCGACAACGTCGCCTTCGGCCTGGAGAACAGCGGCCTGTCGCGTTCCCAGCGTCGGGCCAAGGCCGCCGATATGCTGGCCCTCGTCGGGCTCGACGATCTCGCCCAGCGCTGGCCGCACCAGCTCTCGGGCGGGCAGCGCCAGCGCGTCGCCATCGCCCGTGCGCTCGCGGTCGACCCGGACGTGCTGCTCATGGACGAGCCGTTCTCCGCCCTCGACAGCTTCACCCGCGAGGGTCTCCAGGATGAGGTGCAGCGCATCCAGGCCGCCACCGGCAAGACGGTGCTGTTCGTGACCCACGACATCGACGAGGCGGTGACGCTGGCCGACCGGGTGGTGGTGCTGGCCGGCAAGCCCGGCCGGGTGTCGGCGGAGGTGCGGATCGACCTGCCCCGTCCGCGCAGGCGGCGCGATAAGCGCATTGCTCGAAGCGGCACGGCGCCTGCGGAGCGAGCTCTCCCGCGATTCGGCCGAACTCTGACGCCGCGATCAGTTGCCGGAATACGCCCGCAGCATGCCGACGATGCGGTTCCGGATCTCGGGATCGCGCACCCGCAGGAACGCCGTCATCAGCAGATCGCACTCGGCCGCCGAGGGCGTCGCGGCGCTGGAGGCCTGCACCTCGTCGCGGAAGAAATCCTGGACCGGGATCGCGAGCACGGCGGCGATCTTGCCCAGGACCTGCAGGCCGTTCGACGGATGCGGGCCGTCCTGCAGGCGGCGCGTGGTTCCCAGGTTGGTCATCGGTTTCGCCCGCCCAGATTTCCGGCTTCTGTTCGCATAGTCACACGCGAGCGCGAACGGACCCATCGGTCGAAACCGTATTCACGGAATTCGTTGTGCACGCAACGACAAGTTTCGATGCTGCGTAGAAATTACGAAATGGCGTGAATGCCGGCGCGGCCTCGCTCCGAAGCTGCCCTGGATCAGCCGAACACCGCGGAGACCGCCAAACCGGCCAACGCGATCACACCGAGCAGGCGGCGCCAGGGATTCACGCCGCGCAGGATCTCGTCCGCCGCCCACCAGGCGAGCGCCGCGCCGGACGCGATCCGAAGCCACATCCCGACGTCATTCTGCCCGCCGTCAGCGTTCGGCGCGAGCAGCCATCGCGCGGCAGACAATCCGAGGAACAACCAGAGCGGCAGATTGGGCCATTGTCCAATCACGATCGCGCCGGTGTTCCGGTCGCGGAACGTCCAATCGACGGCGCGACGCAGGGCCGACATCCGGGGGTCAGACCTTGTCGCTGCCCTCGGCCTGACGGATGGGCGCGCAGATCTGCGGGCTCACCTTGTCCAGGTGGACGCAGGCGTTGTCGCGATACCAAGTGCGCAGGCCGGGCTGGGTCGGCGCGATGTACATCGCGACGAGGACGAAGCCGGCGGCGAGCACGATGAGGGTGAGGAGGAGGTTGCGCATCACGGGGCTCCGATCGGGACGGGCTGCCGCCAAGCGACCGGACGTCCATGAAAAAGGCCCGCCTGCCGGGAAAGGCGCGGGCCGAGCGGTCGTCGCGGCACCTCAACGTGGAGGCAGGTTCCGCGTACCTAACGAGCGGGATGCGGCTCGGGTTCCGGCGAGCCGCCGCGGCGGGAACATGGTTGACGGCGGCCTGACGAATGTCAGAGGCCTTAACGAGGCGTGAAGCACGTCTCCGAGAAGTCCGGGACGGCCGGTTAAGAAAGCCTGAATCGATTCGCTCGAAATCGCGCGACGGCGGAGGGTGAGGAGGCCGGGCTGACCCGGTCTTCAGCGTTCGAGCACGTGCGGGCGGCGGCCACGACCGAGACGATCGACGACCTCAAGTTCCTGATGACGCTCGCCTTCGTGGTCTTCGGCGGCTTCGGTCTCGACGCCCTGCTGCGCTGAGGCGAGCGCGGAGCGCGCGGCGTCAACGCACCGAGGCGCCGAACGCGCTTCGAAGGGCGAGCAGCGCGTCGGAGGGATCGATCGGCTCGGGCGGCCGCATCGTCGCGCCGAGCCGGATGGCAGGCGCCGGGCGGGCGGTGGCAGCCGGTCGAGGCTTCGGCAGCGGCACATCCGGGACCTGCCCGGACCGCAGGAAGCGGGCGAGCTCGGCGGCTTTGGCACGTTGCTCCCGGTGAAGGCGGAACAGCGCCACGACGATCCCGATGGCTCCGGCGCCTTCCAGACAGGCGGCGATCACGTAACCGGGGGCCATGGTCGTTGCTCCTTCGAACTCGGCCAGGGCGCATGGGCGAGCCCGCCGCCGTTCAGGGCCCGGTTCTCGAAGGTTATGGTTACCGGGGTGTTAACCGCTCCGGCCGCGGCGCCCAGCTCGGGGTTTCGTGATCGCGACCGCACGCTCCGCCGGGTTCGGGCCCGACGGACGCGGATCGCCCTGCGTCCGAATCCGATCGATCGCCGTCGATCAGGCCGTGCGGATGGCCGACAGGAACGCCTCGACCTCGCGCTGCACGTTCACCGATTGCGTGGCCAGCTCGTTGGCCGCCATCGTCACCTGCTGGGCGGCGGTCCCGGTCTCCCCGGCCGAGGCCAGCACCTGCGCCACGTTCCGCGAGACGTCCTGCGTCCCGTGCGCCGCCTCGACGGCGTTGCGGGAAATCTCGTCGGTCGCGGCCGTCTGCTCGACGACGGTGGACGCGATGGTGCCGGTGATCGCGTTGACCGACACGATGGTCTGTCCGACCTGCCAGATGGTCGCGGCCGCCTGGCTGCTGGCGTTCTGGATCGCCAGGATCTGGCCGCCGATCTCGTCCGTCGCCCGCGCGGTCTGGCCGGCCAGCGCCTTGACCTCGGCGGCGACCACCGCGAAGCCGCGGCCCGCCTCCCCGGCCCGCGCCGCCTCGATCGTCGCGTTCAAGGCCAGCAGGTTGGTCTGCCCGGCGATCGCGGTGATGGTGGCCACGGCCTCGCCGATCCGTTCCGCCGCCTCCGACAGCGTCGCCATCGCGGCGTCGGTGGCGCGCGCCTCGCGGGATGCGGTGGCGGCGACCGCGTTCGATTCCTGCACCTGGCGCTCGATCTCCCGAAGCGAGGCGACCATCTCCTCGGCGGCGGCGGCGACCGTCTGGACGTTCGCCGAGGTCTCCTCCGCCGCCGCACTGGATGCCAGGGCCTGGTTGCTGGTGGCGTCGGCCACCTGGGTCATCGAGCGGGCGGTCGCGTCGAGCTCGGTCGCGGCCGAGGTGACGATGCCGATCGCGCCCGCGATCGTCCGGTCGAAATCGACCACGAGCTGGTCGACCCGGTCGGCCCGGCGCTGCCGGGCGGATTGCTCCGCGACCTTTTGGGCTTCCAGGGCGAGGCGCTCGATCCCGTTCTGGCGGAAGACGTCGACCGCCCGGGCCATCTCGCCGATCTCGTCGCGGCGCGCGATCCCCGGAATGTCCACGGCGGTCGCGCCGCGGGCGAGCCGGCTCATCGTGTCGGTGAGCCCGTAGATCGGGCGGGTGACCTGCCGCCCGATGAGGAAGGCGGCGCTGCCGACCAGCAGCGCGATGCCGCCGAGGCCGAGCGACAGCTTGATCACGAGGGCCTTGAGGTGGGCCAGCGTGTCGTCGGCGTAGACGCCCGAGCCGATGATCCAGCCCCACGGCTCGAAGCGCTTCACGAACGAGATCTTGTCGACGGGCTGCTCGGCCCCGGGTTTCGGCCACATGTAGGACACGAAGCCGGCCCCCCGTCTCCGTGCCACGTCGGCCATCTCGACGAACAGGGCCTTGCCCACCGGATCCTTCAGCGCGGCGAGATCCGTGCCGTCGAGAGCCGGCTTGATCGGATGCATCACCATCCGCACCTGGTCGTCGATGATGTAGAAGTATTCGTTCGCGCCGTATCGCAGGTTCCGTACGCCCTCGAGCGCCGACCGCCTGGCGGTCGCTTCGGTCATCCGGCCGGACCGCGCCTCCCCCTCGAAATGCTCGAGCACGCCGGCGGCGACCTCGACCAGCTGCTGCGTCTTGACCGCCCGGCTGTTCGTCACCTCGTCGCGGAGTTCGATGACCGAGAGGGCGATGAGGCTGATCAGCCCCAGCACGCAGATCACCGTGATCGCGTGGATCTTCGTACCGATCGACAATTTCATGATTCACCGCGGCACGAAGACGGATCCCTATCCGTAGGAGTGATGTCCGCATCCGGTTAAGGGGAGGTGAATTCGAACCTAGGATGCGCGACTCCGCGGCGTCGCGAAAGCGAAGCCCGGTTCCGTGCATGCGCGTTCGAAAGCCGGCCGGCGATCGGGGATGGGGACCGATCGCGCCTCTGCCCGACACCACGCGTCGGTGGAATTCGACGCCTGATCGGGCGACACCGGCGTCGTCAGATGCAGGGCCTGCAGGGCGACGCCTTTCCCGATCGCGGCGTCCACCGCGACGTCGCGGAGAATGCCCGCCGCGTCGTGACCGACGCCGAGACCGCGGCATGGGCGCCCCCTGACAAGCCGTTCACGACGCTGATCGTCACCTTCGCGGCCAAGGGTAGCTGCCTCTGCGCGGCCGTTGCCGGGCACCGAAGCGCGGCCGACCGGGAGGCGCACCAGGCGATGGGGTTACACAAGGGCTGGGGGCATCTGCGCCGACCAGCGCCCGGCGCTCGCCGCCCCGTGACTTTTTCGGCCGACCTCCGGTCGATGCCGGCCGGAAAGCGATCCCGGAAACGAAAAAGGCCGCCCTCTCGGGCGGCCTTTCACGCGAACGTCGAACCGATCACATGCGGTGGCGACGGTGATGCATCATGCGGTGGCGGCGCTGGTGGCGCATCATCGGACGGGCCATCGGGCGCATGCCGGGGCGCATCGACGAGCCCATCTCCGGCGTGCCGCCCGGCGCACCCATCGCACGCTCCATGCCGCCGCGCGGGCCGCCGGCCTGGGAGCCGGACGAGTTGTAGGGGGAGTTCCCCTGGGCGAAGGCGGTCGCGGACATGAGCGTCAGCGACGCGGCGATCAGGAACAGTTTCTTCATTGGGGAAGTCCTTGGGTCGTCTGCGGAGGCGGAGCCTCCGCCTCGAACGGCGCCGCTGCCCGATTCGGCGTCGGCGTACGCTGGTGAACCGTCGCCGTCGCGTCGGGGTTCCTCCGCCGGGAAGCGATTCCGCGGGCGCGACGATCCGATCGGCTCGCTCTACTCACGGTTGATGATCGAACTCGGTATTCCACCCCCGTGCGGACGCGCTCCGCGCAGGCCGCCGCCGGCGCGGTTCCCCGTGTCGGACGCGACATCGATCCCGTTCCGCGACGGCATCCACCAAGCGCTGGAAATGGTCTAGGGAGGCGCAGCTTCGGACCGCGGATGCGGCCGCACGAAGGGGGACGCTCATGGATCCGGTACTGATCACCGGGGCGGCCGGGTTCATCGGGTACCACGTCGCCGAGCGCTACCTCGCGGCCGGCCGGCCGGTGATCGGCATCGACAACCTCAACGCCTATTACGACGTCGGCCTGAAACAGGCGCGGCTCGCACGGCTCGAGGCCCATCCGAACTTCCGCTTCCTGAAGCTCGACATCGCCGAGGCCGATGCCGTCGATGCGCTGTTCGCCGAGCACCGCTTTCGGCTCGTGGTCCACCTCGCGGCGCAGGCGGGCGTGCGCTACTCGCTCGAGAACCCGCGCGCCTACGCGCGCAGCAACGTCGACGGATTCCTGAACATCCTCGAAGGTTGCCGCCATCACGGCTGCGCGCACCTCGTCTACGCCTCGTCGAGCTCGGTCTACGGCGCGCTCACCAAGATGCCGTTCTCGATCCACGACAACGTCGACCACCCGGTCAGCCTGTACGCGGCGACCAAGAAGGCGAACGAGCTGTTCGCCCATTCCTACAGCCACCTCTACGGTCTGCCGACCACGGGCCTGCGCTTCTTCACGGTCTACGGCCCCTGGTACCGGCCCGACATGGCGTTGTTCCTGTTCACCCGGGCGATCCTCGCAGGCGAGCCGATCTCGGTGTTCAACAACGGGCTGATGCAGCGCGACTTCACCTACGTCGACGACGTGGTCGACGGGGTGGTGCGGATCGGCGAGCGCATCGCCGCGCCGAACCCGGGCTGGGACGGTGCACGCCCCGACCCGGGCACGAGCGCCGCGCCCTACCGGCTCTACAATATTGGCAACAACCAGCCGGTGCAGCTGCTCCACCTGATCGACGTGCTGGAAGGCTGCCTCGGCGTGAAGGCGGTCCGGCGGATGCTGCCGATGCAGGCCGGCGACGTGCCGGCGACCTTCGCCGACGTGGACGACCTCTCCGCCGCCGTCGGCTTCGCGCCGTCGACCCCGATCGAGGCCGGCGTCGAGCGGTTCGTGCGGTGGTATCGCGCGTATTACCGGGCCTGACCTTCGGACGGCTTGATCTTCAGCTGGTCGATCACCCAGCGCCACGTCCCGTCCGCCTGCTCGCGCGCGGTCTCCGCGGAGATCGTGCCGTTGGGCAGCCGCGCGAACGTCATCGCGATCGGCCCGTTGCGCAGCGGCGGCAGCACGTCCGCGGCCGGGAAGTCCGAGCGCCGGGACAGCAGGTCGGCGTAGAAGGCGCGGATCTCCGCGTGCCCGGTGGCGACGATGCGGCCCGCGGCGAGCACCGCATCGGGCTCGTAGAGTGCGACGAGCCCCTCGACGTCGCCGGCATTGGCGCGCTGGTTGAACAGGCGGGCCAACGCCTCCGGCGCCTCGGCGCCCGCCCTGTGCATGTCCGACATCGCATCTCCTCTCGTGGTGGGCGCCGCGCTCCCGCTTCGCGGGGCCGCCGTCAGGTCAACGCCGTGCCGGTGCCGTCGTGCACCGAGACGGCGATGGGAATGCCGAGCTTCACGCTCTCCGACACCGTGCAGAACCGCTGGAACTGGTCGAGCACCCGGTGGATCCGCGGCATGTCGGCGGCTGCGGCGCCGAGCGCGATCCGCACGTCGACGCCGACGATCCGAAGGCGGTCCGCCTCGTTGCGCGCGATCCGGCAGGTGGCTTCCGCGGACACGCCCTTGCCGTCCTGGCGGAACTTCCCCAGCGCGAAGACCAGGCTGGCGCACAGGCAGTTCGCCACGCCGGCGATCAGCAGCTGTTCCGGATGGGGGCCGGTCCCGCCGCCGATCGGCTCCGCCTCATCCACGCGCAAGGCCGGCAATGCTTTGCCGAAATCCACCGTGAAGACGTAATCGCCGACCTGGCTGATCGTGATGCTCGGCGCCGGCGTCATCGCATTGCTCCCTGTGCTGCCGAATGTTGCGATCGGCACCGGCGTTCCGTGGTTCGAGCCCGGTCGGCTGACAGATCCGCGATTTGAAACCGAAGCGAGGCGGCGCGGGCATCGCGTGCCTTGACGCGATTTCTGCTCTGGCATACCAAATACCAAATAAGGAATCGAGCTCTCGACGGATCGTCTCGGCGATTGCGAGCGTGGCCCGGCTCCGCCGCAGGGAGAGCTTCCATGCCCGGCCGAATTCCCGACCGCTGACCTCGATCCCGATCAGGGTCCGCGTCGTCGCGTGCTCCGCGGCCCGCGCGACCGACGACGACCCTCGCGGATCGACGATCGGCGGTGGACGACGGGTCCAGGATTGATGAGCGTCCTTCATGTCTGAGGCGATCGACTTCGAACAACTGGTCTCGAATGCCGGCGACGCGATCGTGGTCTCGGATCCGGAGGGGGCGATCGTGGTGTGGAACGCTGCCGCCGAGCGCATCTTCGGGTTCACGCCGGAGGAGGCGCTCGGGCGATCGCTCGACCTGATCACCCCCGATCGCCACCGGCACCGGCACTGGGAGGGCTACCGCAAGACCATGCGCACCGGCGTCACCCGCTACGGCGCCGAGGTGCTGCGGGTGCCGGCCCTGCACAAGGACGGCCGCGCCCTGTCGATCGCCTTCACGGTCAGCATGCTGTTCGACGCTGACGAGAACGTCACCGGCATCACCGCCGTGATCCGCGACGAGACGGAACGCTGGAACGCGGAGCGCGCGATGCGGCGCCGCCTCGCCGAGCTGCAAGCCTGACGACGGCGTTCGGCGGTCCGCCGCCGGGAACAGCCGACGTCCTCGAGATCAAGGCCGGATTTCGCAAGCAAGACGGCATCCGGCCGAAAGCAACGTGACCGCGGATCGAGGCTCCGCAGAAGAGCCCGGTCTCCGCTCGCCGAACGCGGCACCGATCGAGGGTCGGCGTCGCCACCCATCCACGCAAGAGAGGAAAAGCCGACGATGAGCAAGCCACTCGAGGGGATCAAGATCATCGACTTCACCCACGTCCAGGCTGGGCCGGCCTGCACGCAGCTGCTGGCCTGGTTCGGCGCCGACGTGATCAAGGTCGAGCGCCCCGGCTCCGGCGACGTCACCCGCAACCAGCTGCGCCATGTCGAGGGCGCGGATGCGCTCTACTTCACGATGCTGAACTCGAACAAGCGTTCGCTGACCCTCGACACCAAGACGCCCGAGGGCAAGCAGGTGCTGGAGAAGCTGATCGCCGAATCCGACGTGCTCGTCGAGAATTTCGGCCCCGGCGCCCTCGACCGGATGGGCTTCTCCTGGCCGCGGATCAACGAGCTCAACCCGGGCATGATCGTCGCCTCGGTGAAGGGCTTCTCCGACGGCCACCACTACGAGGACCTCAAGGTCTACGAGAACGTCGCCCAGTGCGCCGGCGGCGCCGCCTCGACCACTGGGTTCTGGGACGGGCCGCCGACGGTCAGCGCGGCCGCGCTCGGCGATTCCAACACCGGCATGCACCTCGCCATCGGAATCCTCACCGCGCTCCACCAGAAGAACAAGACCGGCAAGGGCCAGAAGGTCGCCGTGTCGATGCAGGATTCGGTGCTGAACCTCTGCCGCGTGAAGCTGCGCGACCAGCAGCGCCTCGATGCGCTCGGCTACCTCGAGGAGTACCCGCAGTACCCGCACGGCACGTTCTCGGACGTGGTGCCGCGCGGCGGCAATGCCGGCGGCGGCGGCCAGCCCGGATGGGTGCTCAAGTGCAAGGGCTGGGAGACCGACCCGAACGCCTACATCTACTTCACGATCCAGGGCCATGCCTGGGCCCCGATCTGCCGGGCGATCGGCAAGGAGGAGTGGATCGACGATCCGGCCTACAAGACCGCATCCGCCCGCCAGGACAAGATCATGGACATCTTCGGCACGATCGAGGAGTGGCTTGCCGACAAGACCAAGTTCGAGGCGGTCGACATCCTGCGCAAGTTCGACATCCCCTGCGCCCCGGTGATGTCGATGAAGGAGATTTCGGTCGATCCGTCCTTGCGCGCCAGCGGCACGGTCGTCGAGGTGCCGCATCCGCATCTCGGCTCGTACCTGACGGTCGGAAGCCCGATCAAGTTCTCGGACATGACGGTCGAGATCAAGTCCTCGCCGCTGCTCGGCGAGCACACCGACGAGGTGCTGGTCGACCTCGGCTACACCCAGCAGCAGATCGAGGAGCTGCATCAGGCCCGCGCGGTCTGAGCAGTCCGACGCTCTGCGAAGCCGCTTCCGGTCCCACAGGACGCGGGGGCGGCTTCCGCCGTTTTCGCGTGAGAACGACTGGATGGGTCGCGCGAAGCACCAGACGGCCCCCTCTGCCAAGGGGAGAGGGTTGGGGTGAGGGGCGTGACCTCTCCGGAAAGCTCACGCCCCTCATCCTGTCCTTCTCCCCATGGGAGAAGGGACCCGTGCCTCGTCCCGTCGGCCGTGCGAAGACGACGGCCTCGGTGGGTGTAGGCGTGGCGCGGCGCTGAAACATGCAAAGGCTCGGATCCATGCAGGCCCTGTGGCGCCGGTTCGTTCCGGCCGCGACGCCGCTCAGCGTCCGCGAGCGCATCCGGTCGGCCCTCGGCGCGATGCTCGGCATCCTCGTCACCGGGGTCATCGGGGCCTGGGCGCTGGGACCGACCACCGCCCTGCCCGTCCTGATCGCGCCGATGGGCGCCTCGGCGGTGCTCCTCTTCGCCGTGCCCGCGAGCCCTCTGGCGCAGCCGTGGTCGATCATCGGGGGAAACCTCGTCGCGGCCCTGGTCGGCGTGAGCGTCGCGACCTTCGTGCCCGATCCGGTCTCCGCGGCGGCGCTGGCCATCGCCGGCACTGTCGGCCTGATGATGGCGCTGCGCTGCGTCCACCCGCCGAGCGGCGCGGTCGCGCTCACCGCGGTCCTCGGCGGCCCGGCGATCCACGACCTCGGCTACGGCTTCGTGCTCTGGCCGGTCGGCGCGAACTCGCTGCTGCTGCTGGCCTCGGCGCTGCTGTTCAACAACCTGACGGGCCGGCCCTATCCGCATCACGCGGTTGCCGCCTCGCCCGGCCGGATCGGCGCCGAGCCCGCCACCGCACCGCTCGGCTTCACCTCCGCCGACCTCGACGCTGCGCTCGAGGACTTCGACCAGCTCCTCGACGTCGGCCGGAGCGACCTCGAGGCGATCCTGCGCCAGGCGCAGATCCGCTCCTACCGCCGGCGCTCGGGGCAGACCGACTGCGCCGCGATCATGACCCGCGACGTCGTCGCCATCGCGCCCGGCGCCCCGCTGATGGACGCCCTCGCCCTGCTCCGACGCCACCACATCAAGGTCCTGCCCGTCACCGACGAGAGCGCCCGCGTGGTCGGCATCGTCACGCAGACCGACCTCCTCGACAAGGCGGCCTGGGACCGGCGCGGCCCGCGACTCGGGCTCGGACGCCGCCTGCGCCTGACCGCATCGCGCGGGCGTGCCCCCCACGGATGCGTCGAGGACATCATGACCAGCCCGGTCGTCACCCTGCGGCCGGAAAGCCCGATCGGCGAGGTGGTTCTGCAGATGTCGGGCCTCGGCCTGCATCACCTGCCGGTGGTCGGGCCGGACGACCGCCTCGTCGGGATCGTCTCGCAGGGCGACCTCGTGGCGGCGCTGCTCACCGACGCGGAACGGCCGAGGGCCGACGCGCCGGCGCCTCGCGAACTCGCCGTCGCGCCGGCCTGATCCGCCGCGACGTCAGGGCGGGCTCGGCTCGCCGAGGAAGAACGCCACCGCCTGCGCGACCACGGCCGGATCGTAGGCGTGGGGGCCGTCGTACTCAACGTAGGTGACGTCGTAGCCGGCCCGCTCCAGCTGGGCGGCGTGGCTGCGGCCGCCATGGGCGACCGCGATCTGGGCGTCCCGGGTGCCGTGCGAGACGAAGATTCGCGGCGCGCCGGCCTGGACCTGCACGCTGAGGAAGCCGGCGGACGAGGCGATGACGTGGGTGACGACGTCGCCGTTGGTCAGGCCCGATGAGAGGGCGTAGCTGCCGCCGTCCGAATGCCCCGCGAAGGCCAGCCGCGCCGGATCGAGCAGGAACCGCGAACCGACCTCGGCGAGCGCGGCTTCGAGGCGCTCGCGGTCGGGCCCGTGGCCGGCGATGACCAGGTCCCAGGTCGGGAACAGCGATTGCGGCGCCAGCAGCAGGAAGCGGCGCGTCTCCGCATGCGCCTCCAGCATCGGCAGAATCTTCTCCGCGCTGCCTCCGCCGCCGTGGAACAGCACCACGAGCGGCGTCGGCCTGCGCGGGTCGATGCCACGCGGCACCCGCAGGATCGCGTCCCGCTGCGCAAACAGCTCGAGCGCGTGCCGCCCCGGCGCCAGCGGCGGCCGCGTCGGCAGCCGGTGCGCGAAGGCGATCCGGCCGATGAGGCGAGGGTCGATCATCGTGTTCTCGCCGAAGAACCTGGAAGGCCGTTGACGCCGAGCCCGTCATTTCCGGGGTGCGAAGCCGAGCCCGGAATGACGGGCTCGGCGTCGATCGACGGGTTACGAGCCCCGATCTGTTCGCCTCACTTCCGCTTCACGGTGCTCTGCGGGTTGAGGCTGCCGATGTTGCCGCTCTCCGTGCCGGCGGCGGGGTCGATGACCGCGTTGATCAGGGTCGGCCGCCCCGAATCCATCGCCGTGTTGACCGCCTCGCGCAGGGCGTCCGGCGTCGTGACGTGGACGCCGACGCCGCCGAAGGCCTCCATCATCTTGTCGTAGCGCGCGTCCTTCACGAACACGGTCGGCGCCACGTCGGCGGCGCCCGAGGGGTTCACGTCGGTGCCGCGGTAGATGCCGTTGTTGTTGAACACCACGATGCAGACCGGCAGCTCGTACCGGCAGATCGTCTCGACCTCCATGCCCGAGAAGCCGAAGGCCGAGTCGCCCTCGACCGCGAGCACCGGCTTGCCGGTCTCGACGGCCGCCGCCACGGCGAAGCCCATGCCGATGCCCATGATGCCCCAGGTGCCGACGTCGAGGCGCTTGCGCGGCTGGTACATGTCGATGACGCCGCGGGCGAGGTCGAGGGTGTTGGCGCCCTCGTTGACGAGGATCGCGTCCGGCCGCTCCCTGATGACGGTGCGCAGCACGCCGAGCGCGCCGTGGAAGTCCATCGGCGTGGAGTTCTTCAGGAGGCGCTGGCCCATCTTGGCGATGTTGGCGGCCTTCTTCGCCTTGATCGTGTCGGTCCAGGCGGCGGGCGGCGCCGGCCAGCCGCCCTTCATCCCGTCGAGCAGCGCCGCGACGCAGGAGCCGATGTCGCCGACCACCGGCGCCACGATCTCGACGTTCGAGTCCATCTCGCGCGGCTCGATGTCGATCTGGATGAACTTCTTCGAGCCCGGCGCGCCCCAGGTCTTGCCCTTGCCGTGCGAGAGCAGCCAGTTCAGGCGGGCGCCGATCAGGAGCACCACGTCGGCCTCCTTCAGCACCGTCGAGCGCGCCGCGCCGGCCGACTGGGGATGGGTATCGGGCAGGAGGCCCTTGGCCATGCTCATCGGCACGTAGGGAATGCCGCTGCTCTCGACGAGCTCGCGGATCGCCGCGTCGGCCTGCGCGTAGGCGGCGCCCTTGCCCAGAATGATCAGGGGGCGCTCGGCGCCTTTCAGCACCGCGAGCGCGCGCGCGATCGCCTCCGGCGCCGGGATCTGGGCGGGAGCCGGGTCGATCACCTGCACCAGCGACTTCGCGCCGGCTTCCGCGTCTATCACCTGCGCGAACAGCTTGGCCGGCAGGTCGAGGTAGACGCCGCCGGGCCTGCCCGAGCAGGCGGCGCGGATCGCGCGCGCGACGCCGATGCCGATGTCGGCGGCGTGCAGCACGCGGAAGGCGGCCTTGCACAGGGGCTTGGCGATGGCGAGCTGGTCCATCTCCTCGTAGTCGCCCTGCTGCAGGTCGACGATCTCGCGCTCGGAGGAGCCCGAGATCAGGATCATCGGGAAGCAATTGGTGGTGGCGTTGGCGAGCGCCGTCAGGCCGTTGAGGAAGCCCGGCGCCGAGACCGTGAGGCAGATGCCCGGCTTCTTCGTCAGGAAGCCGGCGATCGCGGCCGCGTTGCCGGCATGCTGCTCGTGCCGGAACGAGATCACCCGGATGCCCTCGGCCTGGGCGAGGCGCCCGAGATCGGTGATCGGGATGCCGGGCACCCCGTAGATCGTGGTGATGCCGTTGAGCTTGAGCGCGTCGATGACGAGGTGGAAGCCGTCGGTCAGCGCCGGCTGCGTGTCGGCCTCGGCCATGTTGACGTCGGCGGTGTGCATATCGATGACTTGGGCGCGTGCGGACATCTCGGCCTCCCGAATGGATGAATGTTGGGCCGCTCCGGGGCCTCGGCCCCGGATGGCTGGTCGCAGGATCCGCGCCGCGCGCGGGTCGATCGAGCGATCGTCGAAGGGGGCGGGCCCTGAAGCGACGGACCCGCCGCCTCAGGCGATCCGGACGGGCTCGGCCTTCGGCACCGGCAGCGTGGCGTCGAGGGCGAGGTAGCGGCTCCGCATCGGCTTCAGGACGAAGATCGCCAGCGCCGCCGCGGCGAGGTTGAGGGCGACGATCATGCCGAACACTGCATACCAGCCGTACGCCGCGGCGATCAGGCTGCCGAACGGCACCAGGAACGAGGCGGTGCCCTTCGCGGTGTAGAGCAGCCCGGCATTGCTGGTGGCGAACTTCGAGCCGAACGTGTCGCCGCAGGTGGCAGGGAACAGCGAGTAGATCTCGCCGAACACGCCGAAGTAGAGGGCGGTCGCCAGCACGAACACCGCCGGGGTGGTGCCGTAGCTCAGGAGCAGCAGCACCGCGACCGCGGCGGTCGAGAAGGCGATGAACATCGTATTCTCGCGTCCGATCTGGTCGGAGACCCAGCCGAAGAACGGCCGGCCGAACCCGTCGAAGATCCGGTCGAGCGAGATCGCCAGGGTGAGCGTCGCCATGGTCAGGCCGAGCATGCTCACCGGCACGTCGGCGACGTGGAAGTCGTGGGCGATCGGGGCGATCTGCGCCGCCGCCATCAGGCCGCCGGCCGCGACCATCACGAACATCGCGTACATCACCCAGAACACCGGGGTGCGCACGGTCTCGCTTGGGGTGCGGTCGACCTGGCTCTGCGGCAGGTTGTGGCGCCGGCGCTGGATCGGCCCGGCATGCCTCGGCTTGCGCAGGAAGATCGAGAGGAACACCACCACCGCGCCTTGGATCAGGCCGAAGGTGAGGAACGCGCTCTGGTAGCCGCTCGAGGCGATCATCTTCGCGATCGGCACGACGGTGATCGCGGCGCCCGCGCCGAACCCGGCGGCGGTGGCGCCGGCGGCCAAGCCCCGGCGATCCGGGAACCACTTCAGCGCGTTGCCGACGCAGGTGCCGTAGACCGACCCGGCGCCGATGCCGCCGACCACCGCGCCGAGATACAGCACCGGCAGCGATCCCGCGTAGGCGTTGATCACCCAAGCCAGGGCGATCATCACGCCGCCGAAGGCGACGACGACCTTGGGGCCGTAATTGTCGACGAACCAGGCCTCGACCGGCACGAGCCAGGTCTCGGTGGCGACGAAGACGGTGAAGGCGAGCTGGATCGAGGCCCTTCCCCAATGGTGGTCCGCGTCGATCGGGTCGACGAACAGCGTCCAGCCGTATTGAAGGTTGGCGATCATCGCCATGCAGAGCACGCCGAAGGCGAGCTGCCACCATTTCGCCGCAGGGGCGTCCTGACGTTCCATCCCGGTCTCCTCCGCCTGCGACTCTCTGTTCGCGTGTCTGCATCATGCATCGATTCAGCAGGTATGCAATATACCAGACCTGAAGAGGCCTGCGAAACGTATTATCCTGCCGCTTTCTGTCATTCGGCCCCGACGCCGCTCCGCGCAAGGCGGTTGAAATGCCGGGCGCGATTGCGCCCTGGCGATGTAGGGGCCGTACACGGTCGGCTCACGCGAAGACCGCTTTGCGGCCGTCTCCCGCGGACGCTCCGGCCGGCCGTCGTTCGATCGTGATCGGATCGCGCCTGCGCCGCCGCGATGCGCGCTGGCTCGACCGGCCCGCCGCGTGCGAGAGCATGCGGCGACGCCTTCCGAGATGCCGATGCCCTGCGCCCTCCTCCGACTGCCCGCGTGACCGATCCCGCACCTGCGTCGCGTAAGCGCGACCCGCGCGTCGACGTCCTGCGCGGCCTCGCCCTGCTGATCATCTTCATCGACCACATCCCGAACAACGCGCCGGCGCTGATCACGCCGCACAATCTCGGCTTCTCGGATGCCGCGGAGCTGTTCGTTCTGTTTGCGGGCTACTCGGCGACGGTGGCCTATGGCGGCCTGTTCCGGCGGGCGGGCGTGCCGGAGACCCTGAAGCGGATCGCGATGCGGTGCCTGCGCATCTACGTGTTCCAGGCCGGCCTGCTGCTCGCCACCCTGCTGATCGTGCGCGCCTGGATGGACGCGACCGGCCTCGTCCCGCGCTTCGGGGTCGCGCCGCTGCTGCAGATGGGGTTGTGGTCCGGCCTGTGGCGCGGGCTCCTGCTCAACGCCCTGCCGAACTACCTCGACATCCTGCCGCTCTACATCGTGCTGCTGGCGGCGTTTCCGCTCTACTATGCCGGCATCCGCCGCAGCGTCTGGGCGGTGCTGAGCCTGTCGGGCCTGGTCTGGGTGCTGGCCAACCTCGACCCGGCCCTCAACCTGCCGAACGCGGCGGCCGACGACGGCTGGTACTTCAACCCGTTCGCCTGGCAGTTCCTGTTCGCGATCGGGATGGCGCTCGCCGTGATGGTCGCGGCCGGCGACGGACTGCTGCCGCGCCGCGCCTGGCTCACGGCGGCGTGCTGGGCCTATCTCGCCGTCTCGCTGTTCCAGGCCGTCCCCTGGGACGTCTTCGGCCTGCCCGATATGAGGCCGTTCGAAATGGCGGTGCCGGACAAGGCCCGGGTCTCGCCGCTGCGGCTCCTGCACATCCTCGCGCTGATCTACCTCCTGTTCGGCTCTCCCGTGCTCCACCGCCTCGCGACGAGCCCGCGCCTGCGGCCGCTCGAATGGTGCGGGCGCCATTCGCTCGAAGTGTTCGCGCTGGGCTGCCTCGCGGCGCTGATCGGGCGGATCAGCTACCGCACCTTCGGGCCGAGCTGGCCGCTGCAGGTGGGCGTCAACCTCGGCGGCCTCGCGGCGATGATCGCGCTGGCGTGGTTCCTCGACCGCCGGGCGCGCCTCAGCGCCGCCCCATGACCACCCGCAGCTTGTCGGCCAGATCCTCGCGGCCGTAGGGCTTGTTGAGCAGGGGCAGGTCGGCCGGCAGGCCGTCCTCGCCGAACGCGGACGCCGTGTAGCCGGAGGCGAGCAACACGCGCAGGTCCGGCCGGAGGCGACGCGCTGCGACGGAGAGCTGTACCCCGTTCATGCCGCCCGGCATCACCACATCGGAGAACAGGATGTCGACCCGCTCCGGCCCCTGCAGGCGGGCGAGCGCTTCGGCGGCACGGGTCGCGGTCAGGGTGCGGTAGCCGAGCTCGCTCAGGCTCTCGACCGCCATGTCGAGCACCGCCGGCTCGTCCTCGACCACGAGAATCACCTCGCCGTCGGTCGCTCGGCGCAGCGGCATCGGGCCCTCGGGACGGGCCGATGCGGGCTGCTCCTTCGAATGCGGCAGGTAGATCGACACGGTCGTGCCCGTGCCGACCTCGCTTTGCAGCACGACCTGCCCGCCGCCCTGGCGCGCGAACCCGTAGACCTGGCTCAGCCCGAGGCCGGTGCCCTTGCCGACTTCCTTCGTGGTGAAGAACGGCTCGAAGGCGCGCGAAGCGGTGCCGGCCTCCATGCCCAGGCCGGTGTCGCTGACCGCGACGTGGACGTAGTGCCCGGGCGCGAGTTCCGGCGGCGCGGCACCCGGTTCGCCCGTCACGGTCAGGTTCTCGGTCCGGATCAGAAGGCGGCCGCCGGACGGCATCGCATCGCGGGCGTTGACCGCGAGGTTGAGGATCGCGCTCTCGAACTGACCGGGGTCAAGCCGCACCGGATCGAGCGCGGGGTCGAGGTCGAATTCGACGGCGATGGTCTCGCCGACGGCGCGCTGCAGCAGGGTGTGGAAATCCTTCAGCAGACGGTTCGGGTTCACCGTCTCGGGCCGCAGCACCTGCCGGCGCGAGAAGGACAGCAGCTTCTCGGTCACCTCGGCACCGCGCCGCGCCGCGGTCATCGCCGAGCCGGCGAGGCGCTCCACCCGCTGCGCGTCGCCCGGGCGCCGGACGATCATGTCGAGGTTGCCGATGACGATGGTCAGCAGGTTGTTGAAGTCGTGCGCGATGCCGCCGGTGAGCTGGCCGATCGCCTCCATCTTCTGAGCCTGATACAGGCGTTCGTCCGCGTCCTGGCGGGCGGTGACGTCGACGACGATTCCGGCGAGGCCGGTCGCCCGGCCGGCCTCGTCCCGCGCCGCCCGGCCCTTGAGCTCGATCCAGCGCGTCGCGCCGTCGCCGGCGCGCAGGATGCGGCATTGCAGGTCGAGCGATCCGGTGGCGGCGACGGCGGCGAAGGCCGCCTCCGCGACGTCGCGATCCTCGCGGACGACGTGGGCGAGGGTCGTCGCGACGTCCCAGCGCGGCTGCAGGGCGTCGTATCCGAAGATCGCATCATGGCGCAGGCTCCGGCGGGAGGCGCCGGCGGCGAGGTCGAACTCCCAGTCGCCCATGTCGGCGGCGTCCAGCGCGATGGCGAGGTGGTCGCGTGCGCCCTGGAGGTCGGCGCGCTGGCGCTCGCGCGCCTCGGCGATGCGCTCGGCATGGCCGTAGAGCAGATCGACCTTGCGCAGGTAGGCACACAGGACGACGACGCCCGATATCAGCGCCTCGATCCGCCCGGCGAACCAACCGACGGTGCCGCGCGCCGCGCCCGTCTGCGTCACGAGGTTGTCGAGGAGCAGCAGGAACAGCGAGACCGCGAGCCAGAGCTGGAGCAGGCTGCGCAGGCGCGTCGTCCAGCAGAGGATCGCCAGCGAGGCCAGGGTGAGCGCGACGACCGCCGGCCCGATGCCGGAGGTGGTCAGCGCCCAGTAGTCGTCGCCGACGACCGTCGTCGGCAGCCGATCGACATGGGCGACCACGAGGTAGCTCAGGCCGGCTACCGCCGCCGCGACGCCGATCGCCGTGGCGATCCCGGCACGCGCGGATCGGTCGGGTTCGATCAGCCTCGTACGGCCGTCGCCCTCCATGATCGCGTAGGGGAGCGCGAACAGCGGCGGCCCGAGATGCCACAGGGTCCAGAGCCACGTCGTCGTCGCCGGGCTCGAGCCGAGGATGCGGTCGGCACCGAACACGTTCGGAAAGCTGAGAAGCTGAACCGCGACGATCAGCGTCACGTAGAGGCTGCCTGCCGAGAGCACCAGCAGCGGCACCGAGCGGGTGCGGCCGTACTGCGCGAAGAACAGCACGGTGGTCACCGCGTAGACGACGACGAGCGCGGACTGATAGCTCGCCACGAAGCCCGGCATCGGGGCCATCGGGCGGCCTGCGACGGGGAGCAGCGCGAAGGACAGCGCGGTGAAGGCCGCGCAGGCGAGGCCGGCGAACCGGCGCTGCCCCGCCCCGGGTGCCGCTGTGGCGAGGGTCCTCAGGTCGGTGGGGCGCGGTGCGTCGTTCACGATGGTCTCCGACCGCGCGACATCAGTGGTGATGCCGAGCGGTCAAGGTTGTGGCAGATTTCCACAACCTACGATACCCGCCTTGAAGCTCGGCAAAGTCGTTCGGCGTCGAACGATGCGGCGACGTCAGTGCTTCGGGCGTCGAAGAGCGAGAAGGATCTTACGCGTCGCGCGCCGCTCGGCCTGAATCTGCGCGACCAGGGTCTCGGCACTTGGGACGCCCATCGCCGTGGCCATGCGGGCCAGCGCGCCGCGCGACGGCGCCGACCCGTCCGCGCCGACCAGCCGCTGCCAATGATGCACCGTGTCGAACAGCCGATAGGCGTCGGCGAGCCGGGTTGCGGTGTCGATGGGCAGGATCCCGCGGGCGCCGGCCCGCTCCAGCACCGCGTCGGCGGTGGCGCCGACCAGATCGGGATCGGCCTGCGCGTGGCCGAGCACGAGGGCCTGGGCCAGGAACTCGAGATCGAGCAGGGCGCCCGGCGCCAGCTTCAGGTCGAGCGGCCCGCGATGGCCCTTCTCGCGGGCGACCAGCCCGCGCATGTCGCGCACCGCCGCGCACACCGCGGTCGCGTCGCGCGGCCGCGCCACGGTCTCGCGGATGCGCTTCGCGATCTCGCCGCCGAGGCCGGCATCGCCCGCGATCACGCGCGCCCGGGTCAGCACCATGTGCTCCCAGATCTCGGCTTCGTCCTGGTGATAGGCGACGAAGCCCCGCACCTGCACCGCGGTCGGGCTGTGCTCGCCGCCCGGCCGCAGGCGCAGGTCGACGGCGTAGAGGCCGCCGCGCCGGGTCTGGACGGTCAGCGCCGCGTAGAGCCGCTGGGCGAGGCGATTGTAGGCCACCACCGCGTCGATCGCCTTCGGGCCCGTGGTGGTGCGGTCCTCGGGGTCGAAATCGTAGACGACGATGAGGTCGAGGTCGGAATCCGCCGTGAGCTGGCGCGAGCCGAGGCGGCCGACGGCGAGGATCGCGCAGCGCCCCTTCGGCACGGCGCCGTATTCCGCCGCGAACCCGCGCTCGACCGCCGCGAGGCTGGCGGCGACCGCGGCTTCGGCGATCCCGGAATAGGCCTCGCCGGCCTGGGCCGCCGACAGGATGCCCGAGAGCAGCCGCGCTCCGGTGACGAAGCGCAGCTGCCGGGCCGCGTCGCGGCTGCGGTCGAGGAAGGTCTCGTGGTCCCCCGGGCTGCCGACCAGCGCCCGGTACTGCGCGGCGATCGCCCCCGCATCGGTGGTCGGCAGGACGAAGTCGGGATCGAGCACCGCGTCGAGCACGTGCGGGCCGCTCCCGACGGTCGCCGCGAGGCGCGGCGCGGTGCCGAGGATGTCGGCGAACAGCAGGCGCAGGCGTTCGTGCGCGAGCAGGATCGTCAGCAGCTCGGCCGCGTCCGGCATCCGGCCGAAGGCGTGGTCGAGGGTGTTCAGCGCCGCGTCCGGCTCCGCCGTGCCGCCGAGCGCCTGGAGCAGGCTCGGCAGCAGCTCGGTCAGGACGGCGCGCGCGCGCGCGGTGCGCACCGCAGGGCGCCGGCCGAAATGCCAGCCGCGCACGGTCTCGATCGTGCGCGCCGGCTCGGCGAAGCCGAGCGCCGAAAGCGTGGCCAGCGTCGCGGGATCGTCCTCGCTGCCGCTGAAGACGAGGTCGCCGACCTCGGCCGAGAGGCTCGGCGCGGTCTCGAACAGCAGCACGTAATGGGCCTGGACACGGCCGGCATGGTGCAGGAGCGCCGCCTCGAACGCCGCACGCGTGGCGAAGCCGCAGAAGCGTGCGAAGGCGGTGAGATCGTCCGGCTCGAGCGGCAGGCGCTGCGTCTGCTCGTCGCGACGCATCTGCAGGCGATGCTCGATTGTGCGCAGGAACGCGTAGGCCGCGTGCAATTCGTCCCGTGCGGCTTCGGTGATCCAGCCGGCGTCGGTGAGGCGGCCCAGCATCGGCACCGTCCGGCTGCCGCGCAGCTCCGGGCGCCGCCCGCCGAAGACCAGCTGCTGCGTCTGGACGAAGAACTCGATCTCGCGAATGCCGCCGCGGCCGAGCTTGATGTCGTGGCCGCCGACGGCGAGGGCCTCGTGCCCGCGCACCACGTGGATCTGGCGCTTCATCGCGTGGATGTCGGCGATGGCGGCGAAGTCGAAGTATTTGCGCCAGATGAACGGCCTCAGCTCGGCCAGGAAGCGCGCGCCGGCCTCGCGATCGCCGGCGATCGGCCGAGCCTTGATGAAGGCGGCCCGTTCCCAGTTCTGGCCGAGCGACTGATAGTAGTCGAAGGCGAAATCGGTGGAGAGCGCCACCGCGGTCGAGCCGGGATCGGGCCGCAGCCGGTAATCGACCCGGTGGACGTAGCCCTCGGCGGTACGCTCCTCCAACAGCTTGGCGATGCCCTGCGCGACCTTGGCGAAGAAGGGCTTCGCCTCGACGCCGTCGGCGAGCGGCGCGCGGGCGGCGTCGAAGAACACGATCAGGTCGATGTCGCTGGAATAGTTGAGCTCGCCCCCGCCGAGCTTGCCCAGGCCGAGGACGACGAGTCCCGAACCCGCCTGCGGGTCGCCCGGGTCGGGCGGATGCAGCTTCCCCGCCCCGGCCGCCTGGAGCAGGAGCGCGTCGGCCGCGGCGCCGACGGACGCGTCGGCGAAGTCCGACAGGGCCTTCGTCACCGTCGGGAGGTCCCAGAGCCCGCCGAGATCGGCCAGCGCGACGAGCAGCGCATGCTCCGCCCGGTTCCACCGGAGCGCTCGCCCGATCGCGACGAGGTCCGGCTTCGTGCCGCCCGCGCGCCCGGCGGCGCGCTGGCGCGCCGTGATCGCCGCGTCGGACGCTTCCGGGGCCTTCTCGACCAGGGCGGCGAAGCGCTCCGGCGCCTGCGCGATCAGCCGCCACAGGAACGGGGAATGGTCGGCGATCCCGAGGAGCAGCGGCCGCAGGGGCGGCGTGAGGAACCCCGCCGGGAATGCGGCTTCGACGTCGCCGAGCCGGGCGGCGGCGGTGTTCGGATCGTGGAGCGCCGGGGCCGCCCCGAGGCGGTCGCGCAACGGGCCGAGGGCTGGCATGGGGTTCGACCCGTCCGTGGCCGGGATGGGGGAGGTTGCCGGGCGGTCCTCCGATCGGGCGACACGCTACCCGATCGCCGCGCCTTTGGGGATGCGGTTGCCGCGTCTCGGCGCACCGGCAACGGCGGCTTTCCCGGGCCGACGCCCTAATCCATCAGCGCGAGGGTGCGCAGCACCGCCATGCCGACGAGCTCGGCATCGATCTCGCCGGCTTCCGTCCGGGGCAGGACCGCGACGGCCTCGACGATGTTTCCCGAAAGCGGCCCGACCACGACCTTGAGCACGGCGCCGGCCGGCGCGTCGGGATCCTCGACCAGGGCGACGACGTGGCCGGCGGCCTCGCCGTAGACCCGAAGCGGCTGATAGGCCGCCTCGTCGGACTCCGCGTCGACGGGATGCGGCTGGCGGCCGAAGGTGGGACGAATCACGTTGCTCATGCGTCGAGTCCCTCGCACGCGGTGGGGCCGGGCATCCGCTCCGTCGGACCGAGGTTCGGGTCGCAGCTTCGGCCGGACGAGGATAACGCCGTCCGCCGGATCGCGCATCAGCGCGCTTGCCAGGACGTGTCGTCCCCGGTCGACGCGACGGCCCGGACAGAAAAAAGGCCGCCCCGAAAGGAGCGGCCCGAAGTCTAGGGAGGAAACGCCCAAGATGGGCAGCAGGACTGCGACGCCATCGCTATCCCGCAACGCACCAATAGTGCGTTGCGACGCACCATGCAAGCGTCGGACGTTCCGTACCGATGACGGAGCGCAGCGTTCCCCCCGCTTCGGAACGCGGCGTCAGGAACCGCCCTGTCGATCGTCGTCGAGCTGCCGCATCAATTCGGCCAGGCGTGGATCGAGCGCTTCGTCGATCACCGGCTCGTAGAGCGCCTGGAGATGGCGCCCGAGGCGCTGGCGCGTCAGCGCGTCGAGGGTCGGCGGCGCGTCCGGCTTGGCGACGATGGTCTGGGCTTGGCGGTTCGTTTCGAGCATGAGCCTTACATTGGCGCCGGGGCGGACATGGCAACCGTCCTGCGGTCGAACCCTGTCGTCCGGCCCGGGGATGCGGCGACGACGACGCCCGGAAAGCGGAACGGCGCGGACCCTGGGGGGCCGCGCCGTTCCTGTCTCGCAAATCGAAGGGTCGTGGGCCTTAGCGGTCGCCGACGCCCGACAGCAGCTTCTCGATCTGGCCGAGGCCGCTCTCGCGGGCCTTCGCCTCGCTCGGCAGGCTCCGGTCGGAGCGCTGGGTCAGCTTGCCATTCTTGCGGATGGCCCACTGATACGAGCCGCCGTCGGCCTTCGGGGGAATGATCTCCAGGGAGTACGGATGGATGTTCGTTGATGTATCGCTCATGCGCCGATTATGCCACGGACAGGGAGCCAGACCAAGTCCGGTCTGAAACATCGGCTCGAGATGCCGCATCGGGCGATCCGCCGCGCGACGTGTCCGCCGCGCCGATGCCGCCGGCGGGCATCGGCGCGGGACGCCCGCGGGGAGCGCAAGACGTCTGCGACGACGCTCGCGAGAGCGGCCTTCAACGCCGTGGCCCGAGCCGAAGCCGGGCCTGACCGGTCGTCATCGGTGCGGCCTACTGCGCCTTCTCGTGCTCGCCGAGGCCGACGGCCCTGTAATCGTAGGTCGGGTAGAACTCGGTCCGGTAGGCGCCCCAGGCGGTATCCTCCAGCACGCGGTTGATCTCGCGGGTCCGGTTCGCCGGCAGGCGCAGGACGATGACCTGGCCGATGCCCATCACGACGTTCCACGACACCACCTCGATGCCGGGCGGCGGGAAGGCCTTGTAGAACCCCTGCCGGGTGAGCTGCGCGTTCAGCTCGGCCAGCGGCCGCGACTGGTCGTGCTTCAGGAAGACCGTGAGCAGGATCGCGTTGTCGGGCGTCGCCGCCGCGGAGCCGGACGGCGGCGCCGCGACGGTCTGAGCCTGGGCGCGGGGCATGCCCGCGACCGGGAGGACGATCATCGCCAGGGCCGCGAGCGATCGGATCGCAAAGGGTGGGCGTCGCATCGCATCGTCCTCCTGCGGCCTTCGTCCGACGCATGGGGCGCCAGGTCCGAACATGGGCCGCGATGCCGAAAGCCCCGAGCCGGCCTCATGGATCCGCGTGGGCGGGTTTGGCCGGCGCGGCATTCCAGCTCGTCGCCTCGATGCGCGCCGTGCCCCAGCCGGTGCCGACGGCGATCGAGAGCGGCAGCAGCAGCCCGGCTTCCGTGATCGGGGCCAGGCGCACGCGCATGTCGTCGTTCTCCGACATCCGGCGCACTGACGAGCCCTTGGCGCGGTGGCCCGCCACCGGGATCCAGCGGATCCGGCACTCGAGCGCGGGCCCGCGGTAGGGCCCGGCGGCGACCTGGACCACCGTGCCGCGCGACAGCGCGATGTCGGCGCGGGCGGCGCCGTCGAAGACCGGGATGCGCCGATCGCACATGGCGGGGACCAGCGGGCCGGGGCCGACCTGCACCGCCAGCATGCCGATCGGATCGGTGACGTTGGTCGTGTCGGCGGCGGTGACCGGGACGCGATCGGGTTTCGGCTGCGGCTCGGGCTCGACCTCCGCCTTGCGGACGGTGCCGGCATCGAACGTCACCAGCACGCGCACCGGTGCGGTGCCGTAGCGGCTGTCGATCCGAAAGGTGCTCGGCACCGCCCCGGCCGGCGACAGGCGCCCGCTCGACCGCGCCGTGCCGTCGCCCTGGAAGAACCAGCCGGCGAGACCGGTGAGGCGCCCGGTGAGGCCGATCGCGTAGCGCTCGGGGGTGAGGTCGGCCGTGAGATCCGCGGTGCCGACGCCGAGATTGAGGAAGCTGAGGCCGTACTTCACGACGACGTGCCGAGATCCGTCCCCGCGCGGCGCCGCGGACGCCGCCGGCACGAGGGCGACCATCGCCACGAGCACCGCAGAGAACGTCGACGGCGGGGCCGACGGACGTGATCGCTTCGGGAAACGCACGCTCCTCACCCCGTGCCCTCGCATGCCGGACATCCTCGTGTCGCCGAAGCCTAGGGCAACCCCGTCGACCGGTCGAGAAGCGGTGCCAGCCATCGAAGAGCGACTTGAGCGACCTCGCAGCGATGCCGCCGAGGATAGGCCGGTGGTCGACCTGCCGAATCCCCCGGGTTTCGGATGAACCGCGCCTGCTTCCGTCCGTTGCCGTGCGACCTCTCATAAAATGGACGGCCCGATGACACGCTCGACGATCGCACTCGCCTCCGCGCTCGGAGTTCTCCTAAGCGGTCCCGCCTCGGCGCAGATCGTCACGGGCGGCGCCGGCAATACCGGCGTCACCGCCCCTCCCGGCACCGGCGGTGTTGGCGGCGGAGCGCGCGACCTCGGCCCGAGCCCGATCACCCGCGGCAACGAGGCCAACCCGAGCAACTCGTCCGTGCCCGGTACCACCCCGAGCGTGAACATCGGCGGGACGCCGACCAGCGGACCGCCCGGCACCGGCGGTGCGGCCGGCGGCCCGTCCCTCGGTCGGTGAGGCCGGCGACCTGCAAGGGTCGCATGGCTTCGTTGTCCGCGCCGCACGCACCGCCTGTCGCTTTGGTGTTGCGGCGCACACGACGCGGCGCGATGATCACCGTCGTTCGCCGCCATCCCGGTCGGCGAGCACCGCGCGACGCGGCCCCGGCGAGACTCCGGCGTGCCCTCCGCCCACGGTGACGGCCCCAGGCCATCTGGGGCATCTCACGTCTCGCTGCAGACCCCCATCCATGAGCACCACGCTTCGTATCGCGTTGACGACGCTCGTCGTCGGCACGGATGTCTTTGTCCTGCGTGCAGGGCCGGGCGACCGGCTCGGCGCCGCGGAGGCCGGGCGCATCGCGGCCCGCCAGTTCCAGGATGCCGACTGGCCGGTGGCCGAGACCGCCTGGGCCGCGACGGCCCTGAACGGCGCCGGCCCGTTCGCGGCAATCCTGTCCCTGGCCCTGATCGCCGCGATCTGGTGCGTCGGACGGCGCGGGGCCGGATATGCCGGGCTCGCGGTCGCGGGCTTGCTGGTCGAGGCGCAGCCCGAGCCGGCGCAGGCCTACTACGACACCCGCGACTACCCGGAATTCGTCGAGGTCCTGCCGAACCAGACCGCCTTCCTCATCCCCGAGGTCGGCGAATCGAAGTCCGGCCAGGCGGCCTTCATGTCCGAGCAGTTCCTGAACGAGCGCAAGGTCGCGATGAAGCGGGTCCAGATCCCGCACACGCTGATCCGCAATCCCGGCTGGGCCTACGACTACTACGTGCCCGCCGCGCGGCTGATGCTCGTCGACCGGTCGCCGGTCTCGCGCGAATGGGTGAGCTCGACCGATCGCGGCACCTCGGCCAAGGACCAGGGCATCCGCTTCGAGACCGCGGAATCGGTGACCCTGCGCACCGGCGTCGTCGTCTCGGCCTTCGTGAAGGAGGAGGATGCGAGCAAGTTCGTCTACTGGTTCGGCGCGCGTGCCACCGGCGGCAACGCGAGCGACCCGCAGGTGAACTTCGCGAGCGTGATCCAGGGCAAGTCGCTGGCCGAGGTGGTCGACGAGAACGTCCACCGCACCGTCCAGGCGGCGATGGCCAAGGAGTTCGGCCGCCGCACCACCGACGAGGCGATCCACGGCAAGGCCGCGATCATCGAGGCCGTCGAGAAGGAGGTCCGGCGCGTCTACGAGCCGATGGGGATCACGGTGACGACGCTCGGCTACGCCGAGGGTCTGACCTTTGACAACCCCGAGATCCAGAAGGCGATCGACCTGACCTTCGTGGCGATGAAGAACGCCCAGTCGGCTCAGGCGCAGATGCAGACGCTGCCGATCCAGGAGAAGATCCTCGACATGAAGATCCGCGAGATGGATGCGGAAAGCCGCCAGACCCTCGCCGGCCGCTGGAACGGCTCGGCCGCCAACGTCCTGCCCGCCCTGCCGAGCTGGGTCGTGCTGCCTGCCGGCTGGCTCGACGCGCTGAAGACCTGGCTCCAGCCGGGTCAGCCGGCGCCGGCCGGGCACTGACCGTCGGCCGCCGGTGCGTGGATGCGGCGCGCCGGCGGACTGTTCGCGAAGGGCGTGGATCGGTGCGGAAGGCCTAAACGTCGGCCCCTTGCGTCTCACGGATCATGCGGTCGACCAGCGCTTCGCGCTTCCCCTGACGGATCAGGATGCGCGCGGCGGCTCGGGCGTTGGCCGCCCGCACCTCCGCATTCGGCGCGCCGTCGCGAAGCGCGCGCGCGGCGAGCTTTCGGAACCAGCGCACGTTGGCGATGACCGTCGATCGGCGGCTCAAGGGGCCGCCGACATCGAGGAGCCGTTCCGTCGTTGATGAGGACATCGTTTCGATCCCGGATCGCGGGCCCCCGCTTGTCCGTGAGTGAGACAAGAAATGGTTAACGCACCAAGTTTCGGCAAGAGCGATGCCGTCGATGATGTGCCGAATTTAGACATCGGAGCTTCGGCCGACCGGAAAGCGACTGCGGCGTCCGGCCCGGCGTCAGAGTTCGGCCGTGGTCCGACAAGGCTTCCGAAGCACAGTGCGGGACCTCGCCGAGCCGGAATGACCCTCTGCGAAGATCGTTGCGCGACGTCGGGCCAAGCGCGTTCGGGCGCGTCGGCGATACCGTTTTACGGTTTCGGACGACCCGAGCTTCAAGCGGTCGACCCGCTCGCAGGGTCGCGGCACGACGGAACGAAGCGGTGCGACCGCACTTCTCCGAGGGACTTCCCGCTGCTTGAGGTGAACGCCATGGACGACGACCGGGTCTGGTCTTTCGAGAAGAGCCTCTGGGACGGCAGTCCCGACCATTATCGCGAGCTCGTCGACGAGGAGTGCCTCATGGTGCTGCCGCACCCGCCCTTCGTGCTCAGCGGCACCCAGGCGATCGAGGCCGTCGCTCATACGCCGCGATGGACCGAGGTCGCGTTCTCGAAGGGCCAGATCGCCCGGCCGCAGGAGGGCATCATCGTGGTCGCCTACCACGTCGAGGCCGCGCGCGACGACGAGGCGTATCAGGCGAACTGCACCTCGACCTATCGACGCGTGTCGCACGAGGTCTGGCGCGTGATCCAGCACCAGCAGACGCCGCCGCTCGTCCTGCCGAGCGCCGTCGAGAAGACCGGCTGATCGGGTCCGTCCCACCGAAAGCGCCGATGCCGTCACGCTGCCGGAGGCCTCGCGGCCTCGACGGGACGGCGTGGCGGCGTCGCTTCGCCGATCGGACCTTATGGCATGGCGAACCCAGCGGCTCGCGCCGATCCGCGTTCGGGACAGGTTGCGAGTTCGCGTCGTCGGGTCCAGCCGCGCCTGGCGGCCTACGGACGCCGAGCCTTATCCTCGGCCTCCGTTCCCGGCCGGTCCATCGGGCCCGCGCCCGGCTTGGTCTCCCCGGTGACGGTGTCCTGGGGCGTGATCGCCGCGCCGTTCGGCTTCGGTTTTCCCTGCGGCATCCGCTGGGCCTGGGTGTCGGTGGTGTCGTCGGTCATGCGGACGGTCCTTCAGATCTCGGTTTCGCGGCGGACGACCGCGGCCTCGCCGGTGCCCTTCTGGGCCAGGCCGACCTCGGCATCCTCTCCCGGCACCGGCAGCGGCTCGGAACTGGTCGCGTCGGTCAGGCCTTCCTCCGGCTTCCGGGCGGCTGGCGCATCACGCGTTTCCCCAGCGTCAGCGGGACGGCCGGCGTCGTAGGTGGTGTTCGCGAGATCTTCGGTATTGGCGACCTGATCGGGCATGGGGGACTCTCCAGTTCGGAAGAGCAACGTCCTGCGATCGGTCGCGGTTCTCGCAAGCGCGTCGCGATGTTCCGAGCGGCGCCGACGGCATGATCCGCGATGCCGGTCGCGTTCAAGCCGGGGAGCCTCGACGGGTCGTCCTCGGTCAGGTCACCTCGTCCGCCGCATTGGCCCGCGAGCCCGGCGCGGCAAAATCCGCAGCACCGATCCGAACGCGGTCGCTCGGCTCGGACAGGCGCTCATAAGTCTGCTTCGCGGTTCCCTCGATCACGGCACGATGCGACTCGAAGAAGTCGACCGGCCCGAGCTTGGTCGCGCCGAACTCGGCATGCATCACGTCGACCGGGATCTCGACGTGGATCACCCGCCCACCCTCGATCATGGCGAAGGCCACGATGTTCGGATCGGTGGCGGAAAGGTGCGCATCCTGATCGGAATGCTTTTCCAGGGCCATGGGACGGTGTCCGGCTCGCGCCGGCGGATCGCCGTCGCTCAAGCATATGCACCTAGCGTTCGATCACCGCCGAACCAGGGCCCTGAATGCGTGGGTCCGATCCAGCATGGGACGCGCGCGGCGGGACCCGGCCCCGCCGCGCACGCCTCGAATCGCGCCCCAAGTCCTTCGATCAGAAGCCGACAATCACGCTGGCCGTCCCGATGACGGTCGCAACGAGGCCGAAAGCGAAGGCCCCGATCATCGCGTAGCTGAACAGCTTCAGTTTCATGCTTGGCATCCTTACCGGTTGTGGCGAAGCGATCCGCCGGCGGTGCAGCCGCGCCGTGATCTGCGTCTACCCGAATATGGCGATCCGACCTCGGCCGTGACGTGCCGGTGCGCACGCTGCATCGCAACACGTCGCGGTGCACCATTCGAAGCAAGGTCGGTGCCAGGACGATCGCGGGAGACGCCGCCGGCGGAGCGTTGCCCGCCGTGATCCAGCGTGACCGGGGTGCAACAGCCTTCCGAAAAACCGCGAGGCCGAAGCCCGCACGCGGTAAGCCACGGTCATGCCTTGCGGATGAGTACGCACACACGGCACGATTGAATGTTTGGCAATGTTAACAACCTATGATTTACGTGCCCAGGTTGGGAGGCAAGCATGCAACCGTCGGAATGCTGCATCTTTCGGATCGTGCTGGCGTCGGCCGTCGGGCTCGCGATCACGACTCTGCTGCTCTGGAAATACTCGCCGGTCCTGGCCATCGTATCGGCACCGGTCGGTGGGTCGATGGCGGCCATCATGGCGATGATCGTGTTCCAGGCGGCCCGGCCCTTCGTCTCGTCCGAGCCGATGGGCGTCAATCCGCACAGCGACTATTTCGCCCGGAAGATCGACTTCCTGTAGCGTCGCCCTCGCGCGGAGGACGCGTCGCGGTCGACGCGAAAGGGCCCCTTCATCGGATCGCCTGCCGTGCCGCCCGGTGCCGGACGTGGCCGTGTGCGGCCGCTGACCGCTTGCCGATCCGACGCGCGCGGACGATGCGCTGCGATGCCGTCGCGAACCGCTCGCTGGGCTCTGTACGGACCTGCCGCATGCTACGGACGTTCTGCACGTCGTCGTAGGGCCCGCGGCCCGTGCGCGCCCGATAGGCCGCGCCCGCGAAATCGCCGGGCGTCGGCGGCGTGCCGGGTTGCGAGAAGCTCGTCTCCGGCCTGTAGGCCGGCCCCCATCCGATCTCGTCGTCGCCGGCCGGATCCTTGCCCGGAAAGCCGGTGACGTAGCCCGTGCTCTGCGCCGCGGCAGGCCATGCCGGCCCCAGTAGGCAGGCGACGCAGCCGAGGACGCAGATCGCCTTGTTCGGTGAAAACGGCACCCGGAACCTCCTTCGTCGCGACATGCCGGGCAGTCCCGCCCATGCCACCCATGGTCGCGAGGCCAACCGTCCGTTCGCCACCCGGTTCGGAGCCTGTGGTCAGGTGCCGCGGAGGTCGCGGTCGCGAGCCTGACCTCACTCAGGCGGCCAACCCGACGGTCGCGACCGCTCAATCGGCCGGGCCGTCGCCCGTCACCGGGTGCGACCGACGTTTCGTGGTCATGCCGGGGCTCACGCCGCGATCGCCTGCTCGACGGCATCGCAGGTCGCGCCGAGCCCGTCTTCGTGCGCGACCCGCTGCGCGGCCTCGCGGCAGGCGTGCGCCACGGTCGGGGAGGTCAGGAGCCGATCCATGACGCGCGCGCCGCGTGACGGCGTGAACCGGCGACGGCTCAGCGTCGCCCCCACGCCGAGCTTCCTCAGGCGGGCGGCTTCGTCGAAGTGATCGAACGCCACCGGAACGACGAGCTGCGGGATGCCGGCGGTGAGCGCCTGCGCCACGGTGCCGATGCCGCCGTGATGGACCAGGGCGGCACAGTGCGGCAGCAGCGCGCTGAACGGCGCGTAGGCCACGTGCCGGATCTCCGGCGGCAGGGTGTCGAAGACCTGATCGGCCTGCGGCGCCAGCAGGATGCCGCGGCGGCCCATGCGCCGACACAGAGCGGTCGCGGTGCGGAAGAACGCCCGACCCTGGCGCATTCCCGAGCCGTAGGTGAAGGCGATGGGCGGCGCGCCCGCGTCGAGGAAGGCCGCCACCTCCGGGTCGAGCCCGTCCCGGTCACCGAAGCGATCCGAGAGCGGAAAGCCGACCTGCACGGCCTGCTCGGGCCAATCGGGCTGCGGCTCGGCGAACCAGTCCGGGCAGGTGAGCACCATCCGCGTCGGGCTGTTCCACCAGTGGCGCAGCCGGCGGACCGGCGGCAGGCCTAGGGTCGCCCGAAACGCGTTCAGGCCGGGCAGCACCGCCGGGTCGACGACGTAGCGATCCCCGCCCCGTCCGAGCCAATGCCGCGTGCGCGACGGCAGGAGGTGCGCCAGCGGCAGGCCCGGAAGAACGGGGGCGTCGCGGCGGCTCTCGATCAGGAACGGCGCGACGTGGAGCGTCACCAGGGGCAGGCCGAGCTTGTCCTGCGCGACGCGGGCGCCGAGGCTGTTGGGCGATGCCACGACGACCCCGCCCTCGGCCGACCACCGTGTGCGCAGCCAGTCGAACACCGGCTCGGTCGCCGAGGACAGGGTCTGCAGAAGCGGTGCGACCCCGCGCCGCGGATGCCAGAGATCCGGGTGCCGGATGGTGCGCTCGTAATCCGCCTGCGTGCCGAGAGCGTGGAAATCGACGCCGGCCCGCTTCGCCAGCCCGCCGAACGGCGCCGGCGCCGCCAGGGCGACGGCATGACCGCGCCGCTTGAGCGCGGAGGCGAGCGCAAGGAACGGCAGAACGTCGCCGTGTGAGCCGAGCGTAACGAGATGCACCTGCATTGCGCTCTATTACGATAAATTCCGTCCTTTGACTTCAACAAACTTAAGAACGCGCATATGACATAAGTCATAGGCCGGATTTCCTAGTATAATGCGTTCGTACTAGTTGCTGCGGTCAAGCTTCTTCTCGCCTGCACGATCTGGCCGTGGCACCCCAACCCGGCAAACGCCTATGTCGTAAGGGTCGCGCGCAGGACGCGAACCTGGACCTGCTCGCCTCGCGAAGCACGTCGCGACGGAGCGCGAGCATGTCCGAACTCAAATGGTGACCGTCGTCCTGACCGGCGCATCGAGCGGTATCGCCCATGCGGCCGCTGGGGCGTTCATGGCGCGCGCGGGCTGCGCCGTTCCGGCCGCGCGCCGTATCGGTGGGCCCGATGCCACGCGGTCGTGAGTTCCGGGTCGGCGACGACGAGGTGGTCGCGACCCCGACCGACGCAACCGATCCTGAGGCGGTGGCGGCCATCGCTGCCGAGCCCCTTGCGGCCGTTCCGTCGGATCGACATCCAGGTCGGCAAGGTCGGCGCGGGCGCGTTCGGGCCACATCTCGACACGGCGGTCGACCTGCAGAGGCGGGTTGTTGCGATCGACCTGATCGACGCGATCCAAGGCGCCTGCGGGGTGCCGCACGTCCTGAAGTTTCGCGCTGCACCCGCGCTGCAAGGTGCCGGTCGGCTGGCGGACGCGCCGGCACTCCCAAAGCAAGAAATTAAGTGCGGGTTTCGGTCCTCGCGCTTGCCGGGGCCGGACCTCGGCGGGTTATGCGACGGCGCCGCTTACGCGCCGAGGCCGACGGCACCGGCATGAACAGCGGCCGACGCGCGAGGATGCGTTCTCCACTGGCCGCATCGGTCCGCGGCTGGCGGTGCCGGCCGCCTGCGGCACCGCCCGCCTCGAAGGCGGCCCTGTGGGACATCGAACCCGAGAGGTCGCGGGCGGCCGTGCGGCTGCTAGCTCTCGGCGTGCAGGCTCTTGATGAAGCGCCGCGCGATCTCGCGCACCGCCTCGTCGTCGCGGGCCTCGCCGTGGGCCTTGTCCCACAGGTGGTCGAGGCTGCCGTCGAGCTCGTCGAGGAGCTCCGGATGGCGCTGCGCGACGAAGCGGATCGTGCCGAACAGCAGGTGCTCGACCGCCATCTCGCGGCGGCGGGCGTCGATGATCGCGTCGGACGCTGGGGCGGATGTCGGATCGGTCATGGCGCATCAACGGCCGCCATCCGGGTTCGGTTCGCACGCTCGCGCTGCTTCGAGTGCCGCAGCCCGATCATGGTCCGGCGTACGGCGGGCCGGCGGCTCAGGTGAGCCAGCGTTCGTCGATGTCGGTCGCGTTCCACGCCGCCATCGGCTGGCTGGCATCGCCCTCGGCGAACACGACCACGTCGTCGGGCCCGACATCGTGGACCGCGAACCAATCCCAGCGGCGGTGGATCACCCGGGGACCGCCGAAGATCCGGACGGCGTTCCAGTAGCGATCGTCCTTGAAGCCGACGTAGTGGACGCAGCGCGGCGATCGGTCCGACGTCTCAGGCATCCGGACGATCGAGCGGCAGGCCGCCTTGGACGTGGTGACGGCTGGCTTCGGGAAAGCGCATCGGTGGAGGATAAGCGCCGGGATCGCCTTGTCGAGGCAACCGGTTGTCGCGCGAAGGCGCTCGCGCGTGATGACGCTTCGCCTCGTCGGCCCCGATCCGGTTCGGCTCGACGGCACGGAGCGACCTGCGGATGACGGTCGACGCCGGCGGCACACGGCCTACGGCGTCGCGGCTCCGGTAGCCGCCCCGCAGGTGTGATCCATCAGGTCCTCGGCGCTCGCCCGCGGCGCCCGGTAGGCCAGCACGTAGTAGCCGGGATCCGGATCGCCGGCCGGGGTCGCGACCGCCGCGAGGCTGGTCTGCCGCAGGTCCCGACGCCCCGGCAGGCGGACGAGCGCCGCGAACGGGTTGAAGCGTTCCGCCTCGGCAGCCGTCACCCGCAGGGCGAGGTAGCGGTCGCCCGCGAGGGGAACTGGGAACGGCGCCCAGGTGGCGCGGATGCCGTGGCCGTGCGTCCGCAGGGCGGCCAGCACCCGCGGCTTGATGCAGTCGAGATGGATGTGGAGCTGGTCCTGGCTTCGGCCCCGGGCCGAGTTCACCGCGAGGCCGACCTCCTCCACCGGCACGCGGCCCTTCAGCGGGGCGGATGCGAAGCGCCGGGCCGCGAGGGCGGCGCGCCAGTAGGCGATCCCCCGCGCCCCGCGCAGTACCGGCGCCTCGAGCCCGGCGACCGTGTCCGTCGGCATCACGACGACGTGGGTCGGCTCGCCCGGCGCGCGCAGCACCGCCGTTCCAGGCCGGTCCTTGTCGCCGAGATCGACGTCGAGGCAGGGAAAGGTCCGGTCGGCGAGCCTCTTGGCGAGGACGCAGGTCTTCAGCGCCGCCCAGAGCACGTCCCGGCTCGGATCGCCGGCGGCGCGGGCGGCCGCCGGAAGCGCGGCGAGAACGATCGCGGTCGGCACGATCCAGCGCATGACGTCCCTCCCGGATCCCCGACGCGCCGTCCGCCCGAGGCGGCCGCGATCACCCCCGCCGCGTCGCATCGGCGATCGCGCTTTGCAGCACGGCTTCGGAGTGCCCTGCGGGCATGAAAAAACCCGCCACGTCGAGACTGGGCGGGTTCAAGAAATGGTAGCGGGAGAGGGACTCGAACCCCCGACACGAGGATTATGATTCCTCTGCTCTAACCAGCTGAGCTACCCCGCCCCAGCCCGCGGCCGTCTGCTCGGGCAGGCGGCCGGTTCGGAGATCGGCGGTATAGGGAACGGCGGCTTGCGGTGTCAACGCCCTGTTTCGGGATGGAGCCCGGGTTTTTTCGGGACCGGTTTGCGTCGCTTCCGCCGGGCCGCAACGGATCGGGCCGGGGCGGCTTATCGCACTGCGTGTCGTTCTAATGCCGGAACCCAGCGAGGGCCGTTTCCTTGTCAGACCTCCCATCCCACGCGGCGCGGCCCTCCCGCCGCCATGCCGACCTCGGCGGCGACTTCTTCGACGTGGTCGAGGCCGCGCGCTTTCCCGAGACCATCCTGCGCGTCCGCAACCAGCCCTGGGCCGCGCGCGTCGGCCTCGACGGGCTGTCGGACGCCGAGTGGATCGCGCGGTTCGGCCGGTTCGAGCCGCTGCCCGGCTCGTTCCCGGCGCCGCTGGCCCTGCGCTATCACGGCCATCAGTTCCGCTCGTACAACCCCGATCTCGGCGACGGGCGCGGCTTCCTCTTTGCGCAGCTGCACGACCTACGCGACGGGCGCCTGCTCGATCTCGCCACCAAGGGCAGCGGCACGACGCCGTGGTCGCGGGCCGGCGACGGGCGCCTGACCTTGAAGGGGGGCGTGCGCGAGGTGCTGGCCACCGCGCTCCTCGAAGCGCAGGGCGTGAACACCTCCAAGAGCTTCAGCCTGATCGAGACCGGCGAGGCTTTGGAGCGCGGCGACGAGCCCTCCCCCACCCGCTCGGCCGTGCTGGTGCGCCTGAGCCACGGCCACATCCGCATCGGCAGCTTCCAGCGCTTCCTGGCGCTCGACGAGCCGGGCAACGTCGCGCGGCTGCTCGATCACACGATCGCCACCCACATGCCCGATCTCTGGCGCGAGTCGGTGGCCGAGCGGGCCGTCGCGTTCCTCGGTGAGGTCACGCGGCGCGTCGCCCGGATGGGCGCGCAATGGGCGGCGGCCGGCTTCGTCCACGGCGTGCTCAACACCGACAACATCAACGTCACCGGCGAGAGCTTCGATTACGGCCCGTGGCGCTGGCTGCCGGCCTACGACCCGAACTTCACCGCGGCCTACTTCGACACGCAAGGGCTCTACAGCTTCGGCCGGCAGCCGGAGGCGCTGTACTGGAACCTCGCCCGGCTGGCGGATTGCCTGCTGACGCTGGCGCCGCAGGCGGATCTCAAAGCCGTCCTCAAGGGCTTCGGCCCGGCCCTGCAGGAGGGGTTCGCGGACGCGTTGCTCGCGCGGCTCGGGCTCGCTGAGGCGGGCGAGGAGGCGACCGATCGCCTGGTCGGGGCGTTCTGGCGCTTCCTGGCCGAGAGCGGCGCCCCGTTCGAGCAGACGTTCTTCGACTGGTACGGCGGGACGGCCAGCGCGGACCGTGCCGCGGCGAGCCCGTCCGCCGCGCTCTATGCCGGCGAGAGCTTCGCGCCGGTGCGCGCGGCCCTGCAGGGCATGGCGCCCGCCGCCGGGGCGAACCTCGCCCACCCCTACTTCGCGCAGGCGCGGCCGTGCACGCTGCTGATCGACGAGGTCGAGGCGCTCTGGGCGCCGATCGCGTCGTCCGACGACTGGTCGGCGCTCTCGGACAAGCTCGCGGCGATCGCGCGCATGGCGGAGGCCTACGGCACTGCGCCGCTGCCCGTCGGATAGGGGCTCAGCGCTCCTCCTCCTCGCGCCGGCGCGCCTCGGCATGCCCGGCGCGGATGCCGAGGTCGACCATCACGCGGGTGATGCGCAGGCCGAGCCAGAACAGCAGGGCGCAGACGGCGACCGCGGCGGCGATCTTGAGTGGGCTCACGGGCGAAGGTCTCGCGACGGTGGACGATGCGTCCGAGTTAGGGCAGAGGCACGGCGGTGCGCGAGACCTTTCACATCGAAGTCCTCGGCCCCGAGCCGGGCGACGTCCAGACGCGGATCTCGGTGCGCAGCGCCGGGCTCGAGGGCGCGCAGGAACGCGCCTTGCGCCTGTTCGCCCGCGCCCGCGTCCCGCAGCGTTCGGGCGGGCCGGCGGAGGCGGTCCGGGTGATCGACGGCGCCGGGCGCGAGGTGTTCTTCCGCAGCCGCTTCGACGAGCCGGGCTGAGGCCATGCGCAAGGCTCTCGTCGTCCTGGCGCTGCTGGTGCTGGTCCCGGCCCTGTTCGTGCGCAGCTACAGCCTGCCGCCGGCCCCCGACCGGCGCGGCGGCACCACGATCCAGCTGACGCTGCCGAACCGGCCGCTGTTCGGCAGCCCGCGGGCCGACTGCGTCGGCGCGCCCGAGGACGATCCCGTGATCGCCTGCCTGATCGCCTCGGTGAACCGATCGCGGACCGAGGGCGTCGTGCTGCTGTCGCTGCCGTTCTCGCCGACCGCCTACGGCTTGTCCGAGCGGGTCGCGCTCCTCGGCCGGGACGAGGCCGCCGGCAAGGCGCAGCTCGCCCGGATCGCGCGGTTCGGCTGGTAGAGGCGGACCGACCCGGGCTTCCCCATCATGTGGGCGTGATCATTTGGGCTTAGTCATTTGGGCTTGGCCGGCGCGGCCGGCTCCAAGGCGGGCTTGGGCTTGCGCGCCTCCTGCAGGTCCTCGGCCTTCTCCTCGTCGGTGTCGCCCTTCTCGATCGTCTTTTCCGGGTCGGCGGCCAGGGTCTTCACGATCTCCAGAACGCGCTCGCACTCGGTGACGTAGGAATAGGTTTCGAGCACGATCGCCGCGTCGCGCAGCGTGCGCAGGTCGCGCACCGTCTGCTTGTTGGCGGCTTCCTGCAGCTCGCTCTTCCGGGCGATCGTCTCCTCGATCTTGGCGCCCTTCACGTCGCAGGCGGCTTCGACCGGCGTGGCGAGGCCGGCGGCGAGCATCAGGAGGGCGGCGTGAGCGAGGCGCATGCGTCAGGGTTCCGGGCGTCGTGCGTCGAGGGATCGGGATCAGGCGTGGTGGGCGTGGCTGCGCAGGATGTCGTTCGTGAGCGCGACCAGCTGGCTCGGTCGATAGGGTTTCGGCACGAAGATCGATTCGGGGACGGCCTCGCCCTGCGAGAGGCAGGCGCGGCCGCCGGAGGTGTAGACCACCGGGAGCGAGGGGCAATGCGCCCGGGCGGCCCGCGCCAGCGTGATCCCGTTCGTGTTGCGGGCGAGATCGATATCGGTGAAGAGCAGATCGACGGTCTCCCGGGCGAGGATCGCCTCGGCTTCCCAGGCATCCGCGGCGGTCAGGACGCGGTAGCCCTCGTCGAGCAGCGCCTCCGCCGCCAGTTCGCAGACGAACGGCTCGTCCTCCACCACCAGGACGGTGGTGGGCGCGCGGTCGAGGTAGCTCGGCAGGCCGATGGCGGCGCAGGCGAAGGACATCATGACGCAACTCCAACTCACCCGGCGCGGAACGAAGGTCCCGCAGCCGGATCGCAAGACCAACGGGGCCCTGTGCTCCGGCGTTCGCCGTGATTGCATCGAATTGCCGAGGTTTGGTGAGCGAAGCCTTAACCCTGCCCGCCCGCCCCTGGACGAGGCGCTGGGAATGGTTAACCGAGTGTTGACGGAACGCGCACCGGATCGGGTTTCGTGAGCCGGTCCTGGCAGCTCGGCACCGGCCTCGTGCTGACGGCGCTCGCTGGATACGTCGACGCCCTCGGCTTCGTGCGCCTCGGCGGCCTCTACACCTCGTTCATGAGCGGCAACACCACGCAGCTCTCGGTCTTCCTCGGGCACGCCGACTTCGCGCACGTGGTGCTGCCGGCGGTCCTGATCGGCGGGTTCCTCGCCGGCGCGGTCCTCGGCAGCGGGCTGTCGATCCTGGTCCCCTTCCCCTGGGCGACGCCGGCGGTGCTCGGCTACGAGGCCTTGCTGATCCTGGCCGCCCTCGGCGTCGGCCTCGCGATCCCGGAGCTCGGCATCGCCTCGTTCTTCATGGCGGTGGCGATGGGCTCGCAGAACGCCGTGCTGGCGCAGGTGAAGGGGTTTCGCGCCGGCACCACCTTCGTCACCGGAGCGCTGTTCAGCCTCGGGCAGAAGATCGCGCAGGCGCTCACCCGCACCGGGCCGCCCTTCGGCTGGGTCGGGGACGGGGCGGTCTGGGCCGCCCTCCTGGTCGGCGCCCTCGCCGGCGCCGTGGCCTATGCCAGCCTCGACCTCTATGCCCTGGTGATCCCGGCGGCGATATCGGGCGTTCTCGCGCTGGTCGCCGCGATCTTCGCGCTCCGCCACCGCGCGATGATGTCCGAGCCGCCCGCCGCCTGATCCCGTTCCGCACCCGTCCTGTCCGCCTTCGTTCCGATCGAGTCGCCCGATGAGCAACACCTCGCTGACCACCCACGTCGCGCCGATCGAGGCGGGCGCCCACGTCGTCGCCGCGCACTTCGTGAAGGACGCGCTGCTGCTGGCGCTCGGCGACGGCACGATCGTCCTGAGCCGCGACGGCACCTCGAGCCGCCTCGCCGCCCATCCCGAGGCCGGCATCCTCGCTGCCGCCGGCGATGCTAACCGCCTCGTCACCGGCGGCGACGACGGGCGCGTCGTGGCGATCGGGGCCGACGGCACCCTGTCCGAGGTCGCCACCGCCAAGGGCGGCGCCTGGATCGATGCGCTGGCGCTGCACCCCGACGGGTCGGTCGCCTACGCCGCCGGGCGCAGCGTGGTCGCCCGCGACGCCAAGGGGCGCGAGCGGACCCTCACCGCCCCCTCCACCGCCCGCGGCCTCGCCTTCGCCCCGAAGGGCTACCGGCTCGCGGCGTCGCACTACAACGGCGTCTCGCTCTGGTACCCGAACCACGAGACCCCGGCCGAGATGGTCGAGTGGAAGGGCTCGCACATCGACGTGACGTGGTCGCCCGACGGGCGCTTCGTCGTCTCGACCATGCAGGAGAACGCGCTGCACGGCTGGCGCCTGCAGCCGGACCGCGGCCACATGCGGATGTCGGGCTACCCGGCCAAGGTGCGCTCGGTGTCGTGGTCGTCGGACGGGCACTGGCTCGCCACCAGCGGCGCGGAGGCCGCGATCGTCTGGCCGTTCGATTCGAAGGAGGGCCCGACCGGCAAGGCCCCGCGGGAGTGCGGGGTGCGCCCGGCCCGCGTCTCGCGCGTCGCGTTCCACCCCAAGGCCCTGGTGCTGGCGATGGGCTACGAGGACGGCTGCATCCTGCTCGTGCGCTTCACCGACGCCTCGGAGCTGCTGGTCCGCCCGGCGGTGAAGGGCAGCGCGATCTCGGCGCTCGCCTGGGACGCGAAGGGCGGGCGGCTGGCCTTCGGATGCGTCGACGGCGCGGCGGGCCTGCTGACCCTGCCGGCCTGAATCCGACCGGGTTCTGGAACTGCCGCCGTCGCCGTGCTCTTCTGCAACGACCATTTCGACGAGGCGATGCCGTGTTCCGTGTCTTCCGCACCCTCGGTCTGGCGCTCGGCCTCCTCGGCGGCGGGCTGGCGGCGCAGGGCCCCGAATTCGCCCAGCAATACGCCCAGCGCCTCGGCGGCGCCCTCGACGAGCTGAAGCGCGAGATCGCGACGCTCGATTCCGACGCCAAGGCCACCGGCAACACCCGCGACGGGGCGGTCGACCGGCTTCGCACCAACCCCGACACCCTGGTCGCGCGGCGGGGCGAGGCGGCGCGCTACGACATCGAGCGGCTCGCCCGGCTTTCGGCGCAGCAGCAGGCGCTGGCCTCGGCCACGAGCCCGCTCGGGCGGCTCGCCGCCGTGATCCGCGACCCGGACGTGCCGCTCGCCCGCGCCACCTACCAGGATTACGACCCGGCGCTGCCGACCACGACGGACGGGGTGGTGGCCGGGCTGCTCGGGTTCCTCGCCGCCTGGGGCGGCTGGCGCGTGCTGTCCGACGTCGGTCGCCGCGTGGTCCGCCGCCGGCCGCGGACGGAAGTCACGACCGCCTGAGGCGGGCGACGTCGGCGCCCCTGTGTGGCCGGGCGTCTACAGCCCCTAGCGCGCGGCTTGCTTAAGCGGGAAGGCAAGGACGGGCGCGGCCGGGTTTCCCGGGCACGTCGCCGTCACGCTGGTTTCGAGTCGCACCATGGCGCGCCCATCCACCCAAACGATCGACCCGGCGCTCGATGCGGCCGCGCTCCTGCGCCGCGTCGGGTTCTTCGGGCTGTTCGTGATCGTGCCGGTGGTGGCGCAGGTGGCGCGCCGCGCCACGGTGATCCTCGCCCCGATCGCGGTCGCGCTGCTGATCATCGCCAGCGCCATCGACGGGCGCCAGCGCCCGCTGCTGTCGGGCAGCGCCCGGCTGCTGCGCGCGCCGGCCTTCCTCGCCGGCCTGCTCGTGCTGGTGTGGATGGCGCTGTCGCTGGTCTGGACGCCGTTCCCCGGCGCCGCCTCCGAGCGCTTCGCCAACCTCGTCGCGACGATCCTGCTGACCCTCGCCGGCTACATGGCGCTGCCGGACCGGATGCGCTCGGCCAACCTCTACCTGCTGCCGCTCGGCGTCACCGCGGCGGCGATCGTCGCCATCGTGCTCGGCCTGTTCGGCGACACCCTGATGCGCGGCGTGCCCGACGACGACAACGCGCTCGACCGCGGCCTCACCCTCCTGGCCTTGCTGCTCTGGCCCTCGGTGGCGTGGCTGCGCTCGCGCCGGCGCGACCGCGAGGCGCTGGGCCTCGCCGTGGTGGTCGCCGTGGCGCTGGCGGTCTCGCCGAACGTCGGGCAGATCGCGGCGCTGGCGATCGGCGCCCTCGCCTTCGCCGTGACGAGCTTCCGGCCGCGCCTCGGCGTCGGCCTCACCGCGGGCCTAGCCGCCGGCCTGCTCGCCGTGGCGCCGCTGCTGCCGTTCCTGGCGCGACCGATCGGCGCCGCCCTGTTCGGGCCGCTCAGCCCCGGCGTGCTGACGCTGAAGAGCTGGCAGCGGATCGTGACCACCGAGCCGGTCCGGCTGATCACCGGCCACGGCTTCGAGACGGCGCTGCGCGGCCGGGTCTTCGGGTTGATCCCGGTGAACGCCCCGAGCACGGCGCTGTTCGCCATGTGGTACGAGCTCGGCGTCGTCGGGGCGCTCGCCGCCGCCTTCGCCCTCTACGCTTCGATTCGCCGGGCGGGCCGCGACGTGCCGCTGCTGGTTCCCGGGGCGATGGCGGGCTTCGCCGCCGCCTTCACCATCGCCTGCATCGGCGTCGGGCTCACGGTGGTGTGGTGGCTGACGACGCTCGCCATCACCATCCTGGTCTTCGTCGCGATCGAGCGCGGCCAGTTCCGCACGCGGCGCCCGAAGGTCAGCCGCCTGAAGCTGCCGACGCCGGGCGAGCCGCCGCGCGCCTGACGGGTCAGAGGTCGGCCGCCGCCTCGATGCCGGCCATGTCGGCGTCCGAGAGCCCGACATGGTGGCCGATCTCGTGGATCAGCACGTGGGCGACGAGGTGGCCGAGCGTCTCGTCGTGCTCGGCCCAGTAATCCAGCAGGGGCCGGCGATAGAGCCAGACGGTGTTCGGCATCTGGCCCGTCACGGTCTCGCCCGCCTGGGCCAGCCCGATGCCGCGGAACAGGCCGAGCAGGTCGAACTCCGAGTCGCAAGCCATTTCTGTCAGCGTGTCGTCGTCGGGAAAATCGTCGACGACGATGCGGACGTCCTTCGCCAGCGCCCGGAATTCCGCCGGCAGCGCGGCGAAGGCCGCCTGCGCCAGATCCTCGATCTCGGCGAGGCTCGGCGCCTTGGCGGCGGCGAGGCTCACGCGGCGTCCTTCGCCACCGGGAGGACGCAGCTGCGCAGGAAGCCGGCGAGGTCGTTGGTGATGTGGTCGATATGCGCCCCCCGCACTGCCTCCTGCTCGAACGCCTCGCGGTAGGGGTCGATCGCGGCCGGAACCACGAGGACGGTGGCCATCCCCATCTGGTGGGGCACCGCGAGGTTGCGGGCGATGTCCTCGAACAGGGCCGCCCGCGTCGGGTCGACCCGATGCTGCGCGAGGAAACGCTCGTAGGTCGCGCGCTCGGGCTTGGGCACGAAGTCGGCGGCGGCGATGTCGAACACGTCCTCGAAATGGTCGAGGATGCCGAGGCTCTTCGCGACGTTCTCGGCGTGCCTGCGCGAGCCGTTCGTGAGGATCAGCTTGCGCCCGGGCAGCCGCTCGATCGCGTCGCCCAGAGCCGGGTCGAGCCGGATCGTCGCGTGGTCGATGTCGTGGGCGAAGTCGAGGAAGGCGTGCGGGTCGACGTTCTCCTCGACCATCAGCGCCTTCAGCGTCGTGCCGTAGCGGTGGTAGAAATACTTCTGCAGCGCACGCGCCGAGAGCCCGTCGAGGCCGTAGAGCTGCATCACGAACAGCGTGATGCGCTCGTCCACCTGCGGCCACACCATGGCGTCGCTCGGGTAGAGGGTGTTGTCGAGGTCGAACACCCAGGTGTCGACGGCCTCGAAGCCGCGCGCATCCGGGGCCGTCACGTGGCTCTCGCCGGGTATGGTTCTGTTCGAGATGTCCGGTCTCCGAAAATGACCGCGGGGCGCGATGCGGTCGCCCGGGCCGAAGCACGACCCGGGCGCTTTCGATGGTGCGTTCGTCCGTCAGCTTCGGCGGATCAGGGTGCCGGCGCCGTAATCGGTGAAGAGCTCGAGTAGCACCGCGTGGTTGACCTTGCCGTCGAGGATGACGACCGCCTCGACGCCCTGGTCGATCGCGTAGATGCAGGTCTCGATCTTCGGGATCATGCCGCCGGTGATAGTGCCGTCGGCGATGAGCCGCCGGCAATCCTCGACCGTCAGCTCCGGGATCAGGTTCTTGTCCTTGTCGAGCACCCCCGGCACGTCGGTGAGCAGCAGCAGGCGCTTGGCCCGCAGCGCGCCGGCGATGGCGCCGGAGAAGGTGTCGGCGTTGACGTTGTAGGTCTTGCCGTCGGCACCGTACGCCACCGGCGCCAGGACCGGGATCAGCTCGGCCTTCAACACCGCGTCGAGGACGCCGCGCTCGACATGCTCGGGCTCGCCGACGAGGCCGAGGTCCACCGTCTGCATCTCCCGGCTCTCGGGGTCCATCACGGTCTTCGACGCCCGCTTGGCGCGGACCATGTTCCCGTCCTTGCCGCACAGGCCGATCGCCCGGCCGCCCTCGGCCGAGATCCAGCCGACGATCTGCTTGTTGATCGACCCGGCCAAAACCATCTCGACCACCTCGACGGTGGCCTCGTCGGTGACGCGAAGGCCGCCGCGGAACTCGGATTGGATGCCGAGCCGGTCGAGCATCCGGCCGATCTGCGGGCCGCCGCCGTGGACGACGATCGGCTTCACGCCCGACTGCTCGAGCAGCACGATGTCCTCGGCGAAGTCCTCGGCCGCCGAAGCGTCGCCCATGGCATGCCCGCCATACTTGATGACCACGATCTCTTGGTCGTAGCGCTGCATGTGGGGCAGCGCCTGGGCCAGGACTTCGGCACGGACGTGCACGTTGGGCAGTTCGGTCATCGGCATCCTTTCGCGCCGGCATCGCGACGCGCGGGCTTCTACAGGAACGCGGGCGAACCGCGAAACGCGGTCACAGGCCGAGGTCGCTCAGGCCCGGATGGTCGGCCGGGCGCGGTCCTTGCGGCCAGTGGAACTTGCGCTCGGACGCGTCGATCGCGACGTCGTTGATGCTGGCCTCGCGGCGGCGCATCAGGCCCGTTTCGGTGAATTCCCACTGCTCGTTGCCGTGCGAGCGGAACCACTGCCCGGACGCGTCGTGCCATTCGTAGGCGAAGCGCGCCGCGATCCGGTTCTCGTGGAAGGCCCAGACCTCCTTGATCAGGCGGTACTCGCGCTCGCGCTCCCACTTGCGCGTCAGGAACGCGACGATCGCCGGCCGCCCGGTCAGGAACTCGGAACGGTTCCGCCACCAGCTGTCGGGGGTGTAGGCGAGCGACACCCGCTCGGGATCGCGGGTGTTCCAGGCATCCTCGGCGCCGCGCGCCTTCTTCGCCGCGGACAAGGCGTCGAACGGCGGCAGCGGTGGGCGCGTCTCGGTCATGCTGGAACGGTCTCCTGTTGCGGATGCCCGATTGTTCGCGGGCCGTCGGGCCACGTCAATGCGCCGGATGGCGGCTCAGGCGCCGAGCCCGAGCATCAGGCCGATGTTCTGCACCGCCGCCCCGGAGGCGCCCTTGCCGAGGTTGTCGAGGCGCGCGACCAGCACCGCCTGACGGTGCTCGGCCGAGCCGAACACCCGCAGCTCGAGGCGGTCGGTGTCGTTCAACGCCTCCGGCTCGATCTGCTCCTTGTGCGCGCCGGTGGTGGCGCCGATCACCACCTGCACCAGCGCCTGCCCCGCGTACCAGCGTGCGAGCGCGTTCTCGAGATCGCCGGCGGACGGACGGCCCGGCAACGCGTCGAGATGGAGCGGGATCGAGACCAGCATGCCCTGCCGGAACGCGCCGACGGACGGGATGAAGATCGGCCGGGCGGTGAGCCGGGAATAGGCCTGCGTCTCCGGCAGGTGCTTGTGCGCGAAGCCGAGGCCGTAGAGCAGGAACGGGGCCGCGGAGCCGGCCTCGTAGGCCTCGATCATGCTCTTGCCGCCGCCGCTGTAGCCGCTGACCGCGTTGATGCTGACGGGGAAGTCGGACGGGATCAGGCCGCCCTCGACCAGGGGCCGCAGCAGCGCGATCGCGCCGGTGGGATAGCAGCCGGGGTTGGCGACCCGGCGCGCGGCGGCGATCGCCTCCGCCTGCCCCGGGGCCATCTCGGCGAAGCCGTAGGTCCAGCCTGCCGCGACGCGGTGGGCGGTGCTGGCATCGAGCACGCGAGGGCCGCCGCCGGGCAGCGCGTCGCAGAGCGCCACCGTCTCGCGGGCGGCGTCGTCCGGCAGGCAGAGCACCACGAGGTCGACCTCGGCGAGCAGCGCCCGCTTCACGCCGGCATCCTTGCGGTCGGCATGCGCGATGCTGCGCAGGGTCACCTTGCCGTCGCGCTCCAGGCGCTCGCGGATGCCGAGCCCGGTGGTGCCGGCCTCGCCGTCGATGAACACCGTCGGCTTGTGGTTCTCGCCCGCCATCGTCGTCGCACCCTCGAATCCGGCCGCCGCCGGGGCGTCGCGTCGCCGTGCGGGAGGTGGCCGGTGCGTGCCGGCCTGTCAATGCCGGGCGTCATCAACAGGCCATCGCATCACCGCCGGAACGGGGCCGGCGTGCTCTCGTTGTTGGCAAAATCCACGACGACGGGTGATCGAGCGATGTCCGAGACCGCGAAGAAGACCGACCCCAAGCTTTGGGAGAAGACCAAGGACAAGGTCACGAAGAGCGACAAGGGCGGAAAGGCCGGTCAATGGTCGGCCCGCAAGGCTCAGCTCGCGACCCAGGAATACAAGAAGGCCGGCGGCGGCTATGCCGGCAAGAAGACCGACGACAATCATCTCAAGCAGTGGACCGACGAGGCGTGGGACACGAAGTCCGGCAAGGAGAGCGGCAAGACCGGGGAACGCTACCTGCCGAAGAAGGCGCGCGAGGCGGTCTCCGACGAGCAGTACGACCGCTCGACCGAGAAGAAGCGCAGCGACACGGCCAAGGGCAAGCAGTTCTCGAAGCAGCCGAAGGACGTGGCGAAGAAGGCCGCCGCGGCGCGCAAGTCCGCCTCCGGCGAGACCAAGGCCGACCTGATGAAGAAGGCCAAGGCGCAGAAGGTCGCCGGGCGCTCGAAGATGTCCAAGGCCGAGCTGGAGAAGGCCGTCCACGCCTGAAACGGAGTGGTTCGACGGCCTACTCCATCGGACGCCCTTCGAAGCGCCGCGCGATAAGCGAGCCGGCGGTTCGACCAAACCAAGAAAAAAGGCGGCTCCGCGAGGAGCCGCCTTTTCCTTTGTCCGACCGGGCCGATCAGCGCTTCGAGAACTGGAAGCTGCGGCGGGCCTTCTTGCGGCCGTACTTCTTGCGCTCGACCACGCGGCTGTCGCGGGTGAGGAAGCCCTCGCGCTTCAGCGGCGCGCGCAGCTCCGGCTCGTAGTAGGTCAGCGCCTTCGAGAGGCCGTGGCGCACCGCGCCGGCTTGGCCCGAGAGGCCGCCGCCGGCGACCGTAACGGTGATGTCGTACTGGTCGACGCGGTTGGCCACCGTGAGCGGCTGGCGCAGGATCATCCGCAGGACGGGGCGGGCGAAGTACACCTCGACCGCGCGCTTGTTGATGACGACCTTGCCGGTGCCGGGGCGGATCCAGACGCGGGCGACCGCGTCCTTGCGCTTGCCGGTGGCGTAGGCGCGGCCCTGGGCGTCGAGCTTCTGGACGTGGACGGGGGCGGCGTGCTCGTTGTCGAGGCCGCCGGCGTTCGACCGGTTGAGGTCGGAGAGGGACTGAAGCGTCGCCATCTTAAGCGCTCACGTTCTTGCGGTTGAGGACGCCGACGTCGAACGTCTGCGGCTGCTGGGCCTCGTGCGGGTGGCTGGTGCCCTTGTAGACCCGGAGGTTGCCCATGATCTGGCGGAACAGCGGGCCGCGGGGCAGCATGCGCTCGACGGCCTTCTCCACGACGCGCTCGGGGAAGCGCCCTTCGAGGATGAACTTGGCCGACCGCTCCTTGATGCCGCCGGGGAAGCCGGTGTGGTGGTAGTACACCTTCTGGACGTATTTGCGCCCGGTGAACTTCACCTTGTCGGCGTTGATGACGATGACGTTGTCGCCGCAATCGACGTGAGGGGTGTAGGCGGGCTTGTGCTTGCCGCGCAGACGCAGGGCGATGATCGAAGCCAGACGGCCGACGACGAGGCCCTCCGCGTCGATCACGATCCACTTCTTGTCGACGTCGGCGGGCTTCAGCGAAAAGGTTTTCATAAGCCGAATTCCGTTGGCGCTCGGTGGTGTATCGAAAAACGAGCCGCCGCCGCGTCGGGGGACGCGGCGGCGTTGGGCGCTGGATAGACGGGCCGAGGGTCGAGGTCAAGCCGTTTCACGGGCGCGCATCGTCCGAAAAGCGAAGTTCTGGAAGGGGTTCGGCCTGGTGGTATTAGGATACCGCAAGGAGGGAACCGGTGCTGTTACGCCGGCTGCGGACGCAGCGTTTCAATCCGTTCCGCCGCCGCGCGGGGCGATGGTGAACTTCTGCACGCCCTTGGCCGCGAGCACCGGCTTCTTCGCGCTGATGATCCGCGAGTTGACGCCGGTCCAGCCGATCTCGCCGGACAGGCGGCCGTACTCGATCTTCGGGCAGCGGTTCATGATCACGGTGACGCCGCGCGCCTCGGCGCGGGCGGCGGCCGCGTCGTCGCGCACGCCGAGCTGCATCCAGATCGTCTTCGGCCGCGGGTCCAGGGCCAAGGCCTCGTCGACGAGGCCGCCGGCGGCGGCGGAGTTGCGGAAGATCTCGACCATGTCGATCGGTTCGCCGATCTCGGCGATGGACGCGGCCACCGGGCGCCCGAGCAGCGTCTGCCCGGCGAGCCCCGGATTGACCGGCGTCACCGCGTAGCCGCGATCGAGCAGGTACTTCAGCACGATCCAGCTCGGACGCGCCGGATTGGCCGAGGCGCCGACCAGGGCGATGGTGCGCGTCGCCCGCAGCGTGGCGCGGATATGCGCGTCGGCGTAGCGGTCGTGGCGGGTGGCGAGGCCGTCGGGAACCTGGTCGAGGGTCGGGATCATCGGGCTTGGCTTCTTCTTCGGATCGCAGCCCGCTCTGCTTACGGCTGCGCGCGGATCGGGTCGACCCGGTGCACGGTCTCGGGTCGTTCCGGCGGTCGGCCCCCCGGGTGTCGGCCATCGCCGCGCCGGCGGCGGCGGGCCCCGCGCCACGGGTCCACGTCGCGCGGGGCATCGCGCGCCGCATTCGGCACCAAGCGCGGCAATTAGGTCGCTTGATTGCCGGGCGTCCCGCGCAACTTTGCTGGCATGAGCCCGAACGTCCCGTCCGCCCCCTCCCCGCCGCCGACCTTGTTCTGCCTGCACTTCCTCGGCGGCAGCGCACGGGAATGGGCGCAGGTCGCCGATCGCCTCGGCGCCGCGGTCGCGTGCGTCCCGATCGACCTCCCCGGCTTCGGCGACGCCGCCGACGTGCCGGGCTACGACGTCGCGGCGATGGCCGATCACGTCGCGGGCAAGATCCGTGCGGCGGCCCCGGCGCGCTGGCTGATCGCCGGGCACAGCATGGGTGCCAAGGTGGCGCTCGCGCTGGCCCGCCGTGCCGAGGACGGCGAGGCGGGGCTGGACGGTCTCTCCGGCCTCGTGCTGCTCGCGGGATCGCCGCCGAGCCCCGAGCCGATGGAAGAGGCGCGCCGCGAGACGATGATCGCCTGGATCGGAGCCGACGCGGCGACCCGGCAGGCGGAAGCTCAGGTCTTCATCGAGAGCAACGTCGGCTCTCCCCTCCCCGCCGAACGCGCCGAAGCCGCGGTCGCCGACGTGCTGCGCGCCGCGCCGGCGGCCTGGCGGGCCTGGCTCAGCGATGGAAGCCGCGAAGATTGGTGCGAGCGCATCGGCATCCTGCGCACCCCGGCCCTGATCCTCGCCGGGGGCGAGGACGGCGACCTCGGGCCGGAGGCGCAGGCCGCGCTAATGGCGCCGCATCTCGGTTCATCGCGCCGTGTCACCCTCGACGGCGCCGGCCATCTGCTGCCGATCGAGCGGCCGGACGCGGTCGCCGACCTGATCCGCGCCCATGCGGCCGCACCCGACACGACGTTTGCCGAGACGCCTGTGATCGACGCGGCGTATGCGAGACTCATCGCGTCGGACCGGGTCAACAGCCGCCTGCGCGACGCCTTGCGCGCGCGGGCCGAGCCCGAAGATCCCAGCTATCGACCGCGGGCCCTCGACGCGATCGAGCTCGCGATCCTGCGCGCCCTCGTCGCCCGCGTCCTGCCGCAGGCCGCCGGGATCGACCTCGCCGCCCGCATCGACGCGCGGCTCGCGAGCGGCCAGGGCGACGGCTGGCGGTTCTCCGCCCTGCCGCCGGACGCATCGGCCTACAAGACCGCGCTTCGCAGCCTCGATGCCGCGGCGGGCGCCGACGGTCGGCGCTTCCTCGCCCTCGACGGCGCGGCGCAGGACGACCTGCTCCGGGCGATCGAGAAGGGCGTCCTGCCGGGCGGATCGGCGCTCGGCTTCGCGCCGGAGCAGCTGACCGTCTGGTTCGAGGACTTGCGCGCCGACGTGGTGCGCACCTGGCTCGCCCATCCGGCGGCGCTCGCCTGGATCGGGTTCTCCGGCATCGGTGCGGGCGGCGACGGTGCGCGGCCGGTGGGCTTCACCAAGATCGGATTGGGCGAGCGCGAGGGCTGGGAGCCCGTCGCGCAGGGTGGGGACGGACGATGAACCTCGATTCCATGACGCGCTACGCGACCGACGAGGTCGTCGATGCGGTGGTGATCGGCACCGGTGCCGGCGGCGCGCCGCTGATGGCGCGCCTCGCCGCCGCCGGATCGCGCGTGGTCGCCCTCGAGGCTGGCCCGAACTTCGACCCCAAGGGCTTCGCCTTCGACGAGACGCTCGCTGACGAGATCTACTGGACCGACGAGCGCCTGAGCGGCGGCTCGACCCCGGAAGCCTTCGGCGGCAACAACAGCGGCACGGGCGTCGGCGGCTCGACCCTGCACTGGGGCGCGTTCTGCCCGCGCGCCGACCAGCGCGATTTGATGATCCGCACCGAGACCGGCGAGGGCGTCGACTGGCCGGTGAGCTACGACGAGCTGCTGCCGTTCTACGAGCGCGTCGAGGCCTTCATCGGCGTCTCCGGCCCGCAGAGCTATCCGTGGGACGCGAGCCGTCGCTACCCCCTCGCGCCGGTGCCCCGCAATGCGTCGGCTCAGATCATGGCGCAGGCCTGCGAGGGTGCGGGCATCCGCGCGACCGATGCGCCTGCGGCCGTGGTCTCCCGCGACTTCGCGCAGGAGGGCGGGGGCCTGCGCCCGGCCTGCATCAATTGCGGCTACTGCCACCAGGGCTGCCGCAACGGCGCCAAGACCAGCATGGACGTGACCTACCTTCCCCTGGCGGTGGCCCACGGCGCCGAGATCCGGTCCGAGGCGCGGGCCCACGGGTTCGAGCGCGATCGCGACGGCCGGATCACCGCGGTGGTCTACCGGCAGGGTGGCGTCGACCGCCGCCAGCGTTGCGCGCAGGTGTTCCTCTGCGCCGGCTCGGTCGAGACCCCGCGGCTGCTGCTGCATACGGGGCTGGCCAACGGCAGCGGGCAGGTCGGGCGCAACTACATGGGTCACGTCGCGACCCAGGTCTGGGGCACGTTCGACGCCGAGACGCGGCCCAACCGGGGCTATCCGTCATCGCTGATCACCGAGGACATGATCCGGCCGAAGGACGCCGACTTCGCCGGCGGCTACCTCGTCCAGAGCCTCGGCGTCGCGCCGCTGACCTTCGCCAACTCGGTGGCCCGCGGCCGCAAGCTCTGGGGCAAGGCGCTCGGCGACTACCTGGCGGACTACAACCACGTCGCCGGCATCGGCATCAACGGCGAGACCCTGCCGTGCGATGCCAACCGGCTGACGCTCTCCGACGAGACCGACGCCCTGGGCATGGGCAAGGCGACGATCGATTTCGGCTACGGCCACAACGAGGAGCGGCTGAACGCCCACGCGACGAAGCTGATGATCGACCTGTGGACGCGGGCCGGCGCCCGCGACATCTGGGCGCTCGACCGGGTCGCCCACACCATCGGCACCTGCCGCATGGGGCATGACGGCGACAACGCGGTCGTGGACCCGTTCGGGAAATCCTTCGAGGTCCCGAACCTGTGGATCTGCGACGGCTCCACCTTCCCGAGCTCGCTCGCGGCGAACCCGGCCCTGACCATCATGGCTCTCAGCCTGCGCAGTGCCGAGAAGGTGCTGAGCGGGGCCTGATCCGACGGGGCGCGCCGGCGGCGGGCCCCGTCGGAGCGACCGATCGCGCGACGTCAGGCTGCCATCGCCTCGGGCTTCGGGGCGGGAGCGTCCATGGCCCGCATGTAGACGTCGAGCAGCGTCTCGTGCTCGTCGCGCGCATCCTGGTCGAGCTTGCGCAGGCGGATGATCTCCTTGAGGATCTTCACGTCGAGGCCCTCACCCTTGGCCTCGGCGAAGATCTCCTTCTTCGCCTCCATCAGCGCCTTGATCTCCTCGTCGACCTGCTCGACCCGCTCGATGATGGAGCGGATGCGGTCGCCGGCGATCCCAATCGTGTCGGTCATCCAAGAACCTCTGTTCGCGAGAAGCCACGGCCGGCTCGTCGCGCATCGGGGTGAGCGAACGGTTAAGGCGAGACCGCACGCCGCCGCACGAGGGATCTGGATTTTCGGCCGGGGACCGGCTATATCAGGGGTGCGGTTGATGACCGGTTCGTAATAACGTTTCAGGACCCGGAGGGCAGTACTCCGGCGCCTCCACCACGAACGCAGCGGGCGACGCCTGACGGAGCTGCGTTTCTGATGGGGGCGAAATAGGTTCGACTGGGCGGTAAAGGGATCGCGAGTTCAGCTTCACTCCGGTGAGGTACGATGCGACTGTCGGTAGGGACTCGACCGGTTCGACGCGGGCAACCCCCGTTTCGGGCACCTGACCAAATCCTAAATGCCAACGATAACGTTGTCATGGATGCCCGCCTCGCGGCGTAAGCATCTTGCGGTAGGGTAACCGTCGAAACAGAACCCGGGGCTTCGGCCCTGGGACCCACCTTTTCCTTCTCGTCGGCGTTCGCGTGCTCGATGCGCCAGGCCACCTGGCCCGGCATGTGCGCTCGCAGCCCCGCCGTCTCGAGAAACGGCGGGGCCGAGCGCTGCGAAGCCCTCAGCGCTTCTTGTTGGCGTTGTGGTGCCCGACGGCGCAGCCCGCGGCCGCACCCATCTTGCCGTGGCCGGCCATATGGCCTGCGACGCCGCCGACGATGGCACCCTTGATGCAGCCCTTGGCCTCGGCCGGTGCGGATTGGGCGAGCGCGCCGAGGGCGAGCAGGCCGGCGAGGATGGCGATCTTCATGAGCGTTGGTCTCCTTGGATGTGGAGACCGAACGAGCGGGACGCCGACAGCGTTCCGGACTGCTTTTTTCCGGTCTTCGATGCAGGGCCGCCATGCGCGCATCGAGCGACATGAATTGACACCGCGCGAAAACCCGCGACATCACGGGGCTTGATCGCACTGACACAGGAAGGCGCACGTGGCTCGTCCCGAACTCGGTACCAAACGGATTTGCCCGACGACCGGCAGGAAGTTCTACGACCTCGGTCGTGATCCGGTGGTTTCCCCCTATTCCGGCGAGGTCGTCCCGACCGCCGCCCTCACCCCCTTCGCCAGCCGGTCCGCGCCGATCGCCGCCCGCAAGGATCCGGTCGCCGACGACGACGAGGCCGATGCCGCCGGTCCGGAACTGGTCTCCCTCGACGAGGTCGAGGCCGAGGAGACCGAGAAGGATACCGACACGGACACCGAGGGCGACGACGTCATCGAGCCGGATGCCGACGGCGAAACCGCCGACGACGACACCCTCGTGGTCGACGACGAGGACGACGACACCACCGATCTCGTCGACGTCGAGGAAGACGACGACGATTGAGCGTTCGCGACGGGTCGGGTCGGCTCGATCCCCGCGATAGGATCCGGCTCGATGCACCCCCGGTGCGTCGAGCCGATCGCATGTCGGGATGAGCGATCGTCGGCGTCCTCCTAGGAACGTGTCCGAAACGACGCCTCGGCCAAGAAAAAAGGGCCCCCTGCGGAGCCCTCGCTTCGTTCGTCGATCATTCCACGAAAGCGGAATGGTGGGCGCGACAGGGATCGAACCTGTGACCCCTTCCATGTCAAGGAAGTGCTCTCCCGCTGAGCTACGCGCCCTCGCCGAAGCCGTTTCGCTTCGGTGTAGGGGGCCTATAGCCTCCGCCGTGGGGCGGCGCAAGCCGCAGCGCGCCGCGAAGTTCGTTCCCATAGTCGGCAAGCCCAAATGCCAGGCGGCCACTGCTCGAGGCGAGCGCCCTGTATACCGAGCGCGAAAAGCGCTCCGTGGAGCGTGCCCGGAAGGACGGATTTCATCTCGGGCGTCGAGCGAAGTGCTCGCCGAGGCCGCCGCCGGTGCTTGGCGCCAGGAAAACAAGGGTGAGCGCTTTCGGGCGATTACTCCGGGCCCGGATGAACCGGCGCTGCACGGGCGTGCGAAAATGCGCTATGGCCCGATTTCGGTGGGCCTGGATCGGCGCGCCGGACTGGGGCCCGGACTGGGCGCGGCAGCGATGCGACATGCGGTTCTACATTGACTTCGATACGCAGCACTGCATCCGCGGATGGATCGTTCCTGACAATCCGCTGGCGATCAGCCGGGTCGTCGTGTCCGTCGACGGCCTGCGCCTGACCGATGTGCCCGCGAGCATCGTCCACGACCCGTTTCGCCAGAACGGATGGCATTCCACCGGGCAATGCGTATTCGAGCTGAACGACGCCGTGGTGCCGGGTCTCTCGGAGATGCCCCGCCTCAACCTGTACGATGCCGACACCAACGTGCTCGTGCACCGGCGCATCCCAGATGAAGACCTCGTCGACCGCCGTGTGATGCTGATCAACACCGGCATCCATCCGGAGGTCGCGATCCAGAACGCGCTGTTCCCGTATTTCCGGAGTTCCTACTTCAATCTCCACCGACTCTCCGACGAGATCCTATCGAGCATTTTTGGAAACCCGCTGCCGACCTCGCAACTTCTGTCCGGCGCGGTCGTCGTGCCGCGCTACGAGCAGTATTTCCCCCCCGACCGGATGCTCTCGGCGATCCTGGTGCAGGATCCCTATGTTGAGATGGCGACGAGGATGCTGTGGCTCAAGGAACGGGCGGATGCGGCGGCCAAGGACGCGGAGGGCTGGCGCATCGGGCGCTACGCCGAGGCGTCGCTGTTTGCCGGGGGCTACGACTACACCGACGTGAAAAGCCTCAAGCGCTTCTTCCGCATGCTGCCCCAGCCTGCCTACCACCTGCTCTACAACCCGCTGTCGCGCCAGCTCGGTACTCGCCTGCCCGACGACCGGGTGCATCCGGGCAACTCCATCGTCGCGATCGAGATCCTCGCTCGCGTCGGCATCGTCGGACACCGGACCTATTTCGACGCCTTCGCCTCCACCCTTCTCGACCGGCTCGGCCTCGCGGGCACGGTGCCGGTCCCGGTTCCGACGCCGGTTCCGGCCGAAGCCCTGGCGCTCGCCGAACGCCTGCGCGGCGTGCGGGCCGTCGATGACATGCTGGTGTTCGACGTCGCGATGTCCGACGCCGTGCTGATGTCGTTGGCAAAGTACTGGACCGAATGACGTGAGCAAGGTCGAGGCGATACTTACCAGCGGCCGCCGTTCCCCGCAGCGCTTGAGTGTGGCCCACGACGCGAACGGGCTGCGCATCGACCTCTCTGGGCTCGACCTCGCGGGAACTTGGGTCACCATCACCCTGACCGACGATCCAGGGGCGGCCCGCGACGCGCGCATGCTGATGAGCGTGCTCGTGGCCGAGGAAGGCCGCGCCAGCACGCCGCTGGCCGACGAGCCCCTCGGTGGCGGCGTGTTTGCCTGGACCGGCCAGTTGCCGGCTGCCGCGCGCGCTCTGCGGATCGCTGCGCTGGCTGGCGGGCGGGCGCCTACGCCGAGCCGCATCGCCATCCACCGCCGGGGTCGGCTGCCATTGATCGCCCGTGCCCTATTCCGTTCGCCCGAGCTCACCTTCTGGGCGGTGTACTGGCGGAGCGTCGGCAAGCGGGTGCGCGGGCGCAGCTTCCTTGACCGGGCCCTGCGCTACCGCACCGAGAGCGGCTACCCAGCCTGGATTCGCCGCCGCGCCACCTTGAGCCCGGCCGACCGCCGCCGCATCCGCGCCGAGATCCTCGCCTGGGACGATCCACCCCTGATCTCGGTGGCAATGCCGGTGCACGATCCGTCGCCGCGGGTGCTGCGCGCTGCGCTCCGCTCGGTCTGCGACCAGCTCTACCCGCATTGGGAGCTGTGCATCGTCGACGACGCCTCGACCGACCCGGCGATCCCGGCTTTGCTCGCCCGGCAGGCCGCCGCGGACCCACGCATCAAGGTCAAGCGCCGCTCCGAGAACGGGCACATCGCCCGAGCGACAAACGATGCGATTGCGATGGCCGCAGGAACCTTCACCGCCTTCCTCGACCACGACGATGCGCTGCCCGTTGAGGCGCTCTACGAGGTCGCGCGGGTGATCCGCGCCGACCCCCGCCTCGTGCTGATCTACAGCGACGAGGACAAGATCGATGCGGGCGGACGCCGCTTCGAGCCGCACTTCAAGCCGGATTTCGACCGCGAGCTCCTGTACGGGCAGAACTACGTCAACCACCTCACGGTGATCCGCACGGAAGCGCTCCGGGCCGTCGGCGGCCTGCGTCCGGGGTTCGAGGGCAGCCAGGACCACGATCTGCTGCTGCGCCTCACCGATGGCCTCGATCCCTCCCGCATCCGCCATATTCCCGCGGTGCTGTATCATTGGCGTGCGGCGACCGGCTCGGGAACGTTCTCGGATCGGTCCCTCGCTCAGGCCGAGGCCGCGCGCCTGAGCGCGCTCGCCGAGATCGTCGCTCCCTGGGGGGCACGGGCCGAACGCGGACCATTGGGCTTCAACCGCCTCGTCCGGCCGATGCCGACGCCGCCACCCCGCGTCTCGGTGATTATTCCGACGCGGGACCGGGCGGAGCTCCTGAGCGTCACCTTGGACGGCCTGTTCACGGGTACCGACTATCCCGACATCGAAATCGTCGTGATTGACAACGACAGCCGCGAGCCGGAGACGGCCGCGCTGTTTTCCGCCTACGCTCGTGAGCCGCGCCTGCGCATGCTGCCGGCGCCGGGGGCCTTCAACTTCTCCGACCTATCGAACCGCGGCGCCGCTGCGGCGACCGGCCCCGTGCTGCTGTTCCTCAACAACGACGTCGAGGTGATCGAGCCGGGCTGGATGCGCGAACTCGTGGCGACCGCCCTCGATCCCACGGTCGGCGCGGTCGGCGCGAAGCTGCTCTATCCGGACGGGACGGTGCAGCATGGCGGCGTGGTTCTCGGCATCGGCGGCGTCGCAAGCCATTCGCATCACGGGGTCGCTGACGAAGATCCCGGCTATTTCGGACGCATGGTCCAGGCGCGCGAGGTCTCGGCGGTGACCGGAGCCTGCCTCGCCATGCGAGCGGAGGTGTTCCGGGCGGTCGGCGGGTTCGATGCCGAGCGCCTGAAGGTGGCGTTTAACGACGTGGATCTGTGCCTGCGCATCCGGGCGGCCGGCTATCGAATCGTGTGGACGCCGTTTTCCAGGCTCGTCCACCACGAGTCGAAGAGCCGTGGGCGCGAAGACACGCCCGAGAAGCGCGCGCGCTTCGAAGGCGAGGCGAACACCATGCTGGAGCGCTGGGGCGCAGAACTGAAGGCCGACCCCTATTACAACGTCAACCTTTCGCGCAATTCGGCACATTACCGCCTTTAACCGCCGGCTCGGCGCGTGTAGCGCCGCCTTGCGCAAAGAAACGACGCACTTCCGTGACCTTGGCGGGCGCGGTCGCCGGACCGGGGGTATTCGACGCGCGACGGTTTCCCGATTATGGTGCGCCGCGAAATGAGCGCGTGTCCGAGCCGACGACGGAGGTTGCATGCGAATCGTCATGGTCGGGTCGGGGTATGTCGGCCTCGTCTCCGGGACCTGCTTTGCCGATTTCGGGCACGAGGTGGTGTGCCTGGACAAGGACCCGGCCAAGATCGAGGCGCTGCGCGCCGGTCGCATGCCGATCTACGAGCCGGGCCTCGAGGCGCTGGTCGCCGAGAACGTGCGCAGCGGCCGGCTCGGCTTCGGGCTGGACCTCGCTGCGGCGGTGGCCGAGGCGGATGCGGTGTTCATCGCGGTCGGCACGCCGTCGCGCCGCGGCGACGGGTTCGCCGACCTGAGCTACGTCTACGCGGCCGCCCGCGAGATCGCCGCCGCGCTCACCGGCTACACGGTGATCGTCACCAAATCGACGGTGCCGGTCGGCACCGGCGACGAGGTCGAGCGCATCATCCGCGAGGCGCGGCCCGATGCCGCCTTCGGGGTCGTGTCCAACCCCGAGTTCCTGCGCGAGGGAGCGGCGATCGACGACTTCAAGCGGCCCGACCGCATCGTCATCGGCACCGACGACGCGCGCGCCGAAGGCGTGATGCGCGAGGTCTACCGGCCACTCTACCTCAACGCCGCGCCGATCCTGGTCACCGGACGGCGCACGGCCGAGCTGACCAAGTACGCCGCCAACGCGTTCCTGGCCACTAAGATCACCTTCATCAACGAGATCGCCGACCTGTGCGAGCGGGTCGGTGCCGACGTGCAGGAGGTCGCCCGCGGGATCGGCCTCGACAACCGCATCGGCGCGAAGTTCCTGCATGCCGGGCCGGGCTACGGTGGCTCGTGCTTCCCCAAGGACACGCTGGCGCTGGTGAAGACCGCGCAGGACGCTGGCACGCCGATGCGGATCGTCGAGACCGTGGTCGCGGTCAACGACCAGAGGAAGCGCGCGATGGCGCGCAAGGTGATCCAGGCCTGCGGTGGCTCGGTGCGGGGCAAGACGATCGCGCTGCTCGGCCTCACCTTCAAGCCGAACACCGACGACATGCGCGATGCGCCCTCGCTCGCCATCGTCGCGGGGTTGCAGGATGCCGGCGCCACCGTGCGCGCCTACGATCCCGAGGGGATGGAACAGGCCCGCCCGCTCCTGCCCGACATCGCCTACGCCGAGGATCCCTATTCCTGCGCGGAGGGCGCCGACGCCCTGGTGCTGGTGACCGAGTGGAACGCGTTCCGGGCGCTCGATCTCGAACGCCTGCGCACCACCATGGCCGAGCCGATCCTCGTCGACCTTCGCAACGTCTATCGCGTGCAGGACGTCGAGCGCCTCGGCTTCCGCTACGCCGGCGTGGGGCGTGCGTCCGATCGCCGAGCGCGGCTGGATTGAGCCGGCAATCCGCGTCCCGCGATGGCGATCGCATCGCCGACCTGGGGACAGGCGGCACGTCGTTGCGACGTGCGGCAATGATGCAGCGCTCTCAACACAAATTCACCCGGTTTCATCGGCTCAGATGCGGGGTGATATCAGTGTGCGGCAAAGCTTAGGTTGATGAACGTTCGCCACAGCCGACCGCAAATCGGCCACTTCGATGCCGTCGTCCCTTCCTCAGGTTGGACAGCGATTTAGCGCCATACTAAGCATCGGCCCGGGGGCTGTCTTGCCGGCGACTGAACCGTTTTTCCGTTAACGAGCGTGTGCGAATCAAACGTGACACAACGTACTGACATCGCGATCGTCGGTCGCGCCTGCCGGCTCCCCGGCGCGCCGAGCGTCGACGGTCTCTGGCAGCTCCTGACGGAGGCGCGCTGCGCCGTCGGCCGCATTCCCGGGGACCGCTGGTCCCTGGACCGCTTCGGGCATCCGCGGGCGCAGGAGCGCGGCAAGAGCTACACCTGGGCCGCCGGCGTCCTCGACGACATCTGGTCGTTCGACCCGGCGGTGTTCGGCATCTCGCCGCGCGAGGCCGAGCAGATGGATCCGCAGCAGCGGCTCCTGCTCGAGCTGACTTGGGAGGCGCTGGAAGATGCGGGCATGCGCCCCTCGAGCGTCGCCGGCAGCCCGATCGGCGTGTACGTCGGCGCCTCGTCGCTCGATTACGGCAACCTGCGCATCCTCGACGTGCCGTCGGGCGACGCCTACGCGGCGACCGGCAACACACTCTCGATCCTGTCGAACCGGATCTCGTACATCTTCGACCTCAAGGGTCCGAGCTTCACCGTCGACACCGCCTGCTCGTCCTCCCTGGTCGCCCTCGACAACGCGGTCGCCGCGATCCGGTCCGGCCGCGTCGACACCGCGGTCGTGGCCGGCGTCAACGTGCTGGCGAGCCCCTTCAACTTCATCTGCTTCTCCAATGCGCAGATGCTGTCGCGCACCGGGCTGTGCCAGGCCTTCTCGGCCTCCGCCGACGGCTACGTCCGCTCGGAGGGCGGCGTGGTGCTCGTGCTGCAATCGGCGGAGGCCGCGCGGCGCGGGGGCTCGACCGTGCGCGGCGTGATCGCCGCGTCCGGCGTCAACTCGGACGGGCGCACCACCGGCATCTCGCTGCCGTCGGGCTACGCGCAGGGCGCGCTGCTGGAGCAGGTCTACCGCGAGGCCGAGATCGACCTCGACGATATGGCCTTCATGGAGGCCCACGGCACCGGCACGCCGGTGGGCGACCCGATCGAGGCCTCCGCCATCGGCGGCAAGATCGGCAAGGGCCGCAAAAGCCCGCTGCCGATCGGCTCGATCAAGACCAACATCGGGCACACCGAGCCGGTCTCCGGCCTCGCCGGCCTGCTCAAGGCGAGCCTCGCCCTCGAGCACGACCTGGTGCCGCCGTCGCTGCACTCGGCCGAGCTCAACCCCGACATCCCCTTCGCCGAGATGAACCTGCACGTGGTGCAGACGGCGCTGGCGATTCCACGCGGCGCGCGTCAGCGCTTCGCCGGCGTGAACTCCTTCGGCTTCGGCGGCACCAACGCCCACGTCGTGCTGACCGATCCGGCCCCGGTGGCCGCGCCGGCCTCCGCGGCCCGCGCGCCCGAGGTGCTGCTGCTCTCGGCCCAGAGCCGCGCCGCCCTCAACGAGCTCGCCCTCGACTATGCCGACCGCTTCGACGCCGCGGGCCCTGCCGAGGCCGATCGGATCGCGGCCGGCGCCGCGCATCGTCGGGAGCGCCTGTCGTCCCGCCTCGCGATCACCCTCGACGGCAAGGCCGACATCGCCGCCGAGCTCCGTGCCGTCGGCGAGGCCGAGGACTCGGCCGTCGCGCTCACCGGCACCGCGATCGACCGGGCGGCCGACGTCGCCTTCGTCTATTCCGGCAACGGCAGCCAGTGGGCCGGCATGGGCCGCGAGGCCTATGCCGAGAACGCGGTGTTCCGCGCGGCCTTCGACCGGATCGACACGCTGTTCGCCGCCTACTCGAAATGGTCGCTCAAGGCGGCTTTGGACGCCGAGGACCTCGACGAGCGCCTGGCACTGACCAGCGTCTCGCAGCCGCTGATCTTCGCGATCCAGAGCGCCTCGACCACCGCCCTCCGCGCGGCCGGCCTCGCGCCGAAATTCGTGCTCGGTCACAGCGTCGGCGAGATCGCCGCGGCGGAGGCTGCCGGGATCCTCAGCCTCGAGCAGGCGGTGAGGGTCATCTTCTACCGCAGCCATCATCAGGAGACGACGCGCGGCCAGGGCACCATGGCGGTGCTGCTGATGCCGGCCGAGGAGGTCGAGGGCTTCCTCGAGGATTACCCGACCCTCGACATCGCCGCCTACAACAGCCCCAAGGCCGTCACCGTGGCCGGGCCCGTCGCCGCGATCGACGCCGCGCTCAAGGCGCTGTCGCGCAAGCGCCGGCGCGGGCGCAAGCTCGACCTCGACTACGCCTTCCACGGCCGGTTCATGGACCCGACCGAGAAGCCGCTGCTGCGCGACCTCGCCGGCCTGAAGCCGTCGCCCGGAACCACCGCGATGGTCTCGACGGTGACCGGCGCGGTGCTCGACGGCGGCCAGTTCGGCGGCACCTACTGGTGGCGCAACATCCGCGAGCCGGTGCGCTTCTGCGAGGCGGTGCAGGAGGCGACCCGCCAGGGCGCCCGCATCTTCGTCGAGGTCGGCCCGCGCGCGACGCTGATGTCGCATATCGGCGACGCGATCGAGCCGCTCGGCATCGACAACGCCACCGTCGGCGTGATGCACAAGAAGGCCAGCGGCGGCGATCCGATCGCCCGCGCGCTGGCGGCCGCCCTGGTCCAGGGCGCGGCCGTGGACGAGCGGACCGTCTTCGGCGACGCGCCGGCCGGCGCCCTGAACCTGCCGGCCTATCCCTGGCAGCGCCGCCCCTTCCGCCTCGGCGACACCACTGAAAGCCTGGGTGCGGCGACCCCGCGCGTGTACCACCCGCTCATCGGCTCGCGCGTCCAGGTCGACGGCCTGGAATGGCACGGCTTCGCCGACATCGCCACGATCCCCGAGCTCGACGACCACCGCATCGAGGGCCAGGCGATCATGCCGGGCGCCGGCTTCGTCGAGATGGCCCTGGCCGCCGTGCGCGAGGCCCTGCGCAGCGACCACGTCGTGCTCGCCGAGTTCGAGATCCACTCCCCGATGGTGTTCGGCGAGGAGGCCCTGCGCGAGGTCGCGGTGCGGATGTCGGGCTCCGGCAACGCGGTTCAGGTCCTGAGCCGCCCGCGGCTCACCCCGTCGCCGTGGCAGCTGCATGCCTCGGCCAAGATCGTCGAAGGCACCTTCGCGCCGCCGGTGCGGCCCGACGTCGAGATGCCGTCCGAGGACGTGCTCACCGGCGACGAGCTCTACCTGCGCGCCGAGGCGGCCGGGCTCGGCTTCGGCCCGAGCTTCCGCCAGGTCGCGGCGAGCGCTCGGATCGACGACGTCACCATCGTCTCCGACCTCGTTCCCGCCGAGGCCGACCCGCGCTACGGCCTCGTGCCGGCCCGGCTCGACGCCTGCTTCCACGGGCTGATCCTGCTGTTCGCCGACCTGCTCGGCGAGAATGCCGGCAAGGCCTACATCCCGGTGCGCTTCGGCGAGGTCCGGCTGCTGCGCCCCGGCGCCGCGATCGCGCGGGCCGTCATCCGGACCCGACGCTGCAACGAGCGCTCGATCCTGGCCGACTTCACCATCCTCGACGCCGAGGGCGAGGTCGTCGCCACCATCCGCGAGGGCCGCTTCCAGGCGCTGCGCGCCAAGGGCGGCGGCGACCTCGCCGCCTACGCGATCACGCAAGCGGCGGAACTCGCGACCGAGCCGACCGCGATCGCGATGGACCGCCGGTCGAGCATCGCCGCGCTGCTGAAGCCGGCCGCCAAGGCTGCCCGCGCCGCATCCGGCGCCCCGCTCTCGCCCGGGCATCTCCTGCTCGAGGGCTGGGCGACCTCGCTCGCCTACCGCCTCGCCTCCGGCCTGAAGCAGGGCGCCACCGTCGCGATCGACGCGCGCGTCCCGGACGAGATGCGCCCGTGGCTCGTCAACGCGCTCTACGCCCTGGAAAGCAGCGGGCTCGCCGAGCAGGATGGCGACCTCTGGCGTCTCGGCGACGGCGACGCGCTGCCGGCGCCGACCGAGATCATGCGCTGGATCGCGGCCGACCATCCCGAGCTGTCGGCCGAGCTGGTCCTGCTGGCCGATGTCGGCGCCCTGGTCGATCGCCTGCTCGCCGGCACTCTCACCGAGGCTCCGAGCCTGCCGCAGAATGCGCTCGACGCGTTCACCCTGCGCAGCGCCACCGCCCGCGCCTCGGCCGACGTCGTCGCCGGGATCGCCGAGGCCTGCGGCGGCTTGCTGCCGAAGGACCGGGCGCTTCGCCTGCTCCAGGTCGGCTTCGGGCCGTTGTCCGCCCAGGTCGCAGCCTTCGCCGAATCCGCCGAGGCGCGCCTCACGGTGTTCGACACCGACCGGCGCCTTGCGGAGCGCGCTCGCCTCGCCCTCCCCCGCGGCGTCGCGGTGATCGAGGCCGCCGAGGACCTTCCGGCCGCCGGCTTCGACCTGATCCTGGCCAGCGGCGCGTTGCATCGCGGCGAACGCGACCTGCCGCAGCGGCTGGCCAACGCGCTCGCCACCGGCGGCCTGCTGCTCGCGGTCGAGCCCGGCGCCTCGCTGTTCCGCGACCTCGTCTTCGGCCTGATCCCCGGCTGGTTCGAGGCCGGGTTCGGCGACATGCCGGTCGGCCGCCTCGACGACATCCCGGGCTGGCAGCGCACCCTCAGCGCCACCGGCCTCGTCAGCGTCGCGGTCGACCGCGCCGCCTCGGTCAACGGCGACGACCTCCTGCTCGTCGCCGAAGCGCCGCCCCGACCCGGCAAGGCCGCCGCGCAGACCTTCGCCTTCGTCATCGGCTCGGACGACGAGTTCGCCGCCGAGACCGCCTCGTCGCTCGCGACCCTGCTCGTCGCCGCCGGCGTGCACGTCTCGATCATCCTCGACTCCGAGGCCTCGCTGCTGGAGCTGGAGCGCGAGACCCCGGACACGGTGGTGTTCCTGGCCGGCGCCTTCACCCGCGGCGGCGATGCCGCGGCGCGGCTGCGCGAACGCTGCCTCAGCCTGAAGCGCTGCACCGAGCATCTCGGCGCGCGTCAGACCAAGCTCTGGGTGGTCTCGCCCGGTGCGACCCGCGACGGCGGCGGGCAGGCCGCGTCCGTCGAGGCCGGGGTTTGGGCGTTCTCGCGCACGCTGGCCAACGAGATCGCGACGCTCGACGTGCGCCGCATCGACCTCGCCCCCGAGATCGGCTCGAAGCGCGCGGCCGAGCGCCTGCGCGACCTGATCCTCTCGGGCACGCAAGAGACCGAGATCGTCCTGGACGACGACCGCACCCGGGTGATCCGCTTCCGTCCCGGTCACACGCTCAGGCGGATCGATCCCGAGGCGGTGCCGGCCGAGGCCGCCCGCCTGGAGCGCAGCAACACCGGCGGCCTCAACGAGATGGTCTGGGGGCCGGCGATCCGCCGCGCGCCGGGTACCGGCGAGGTTGAGATCGCCGTCGAGGCGACCGGCCTGAACTTCCGCGACGTGCTCTGGGCGCTCTCGATGCTGCCCGAGGAGATCCTGGAGGACGGCTTCGCCGGCCCCCGCCTCGGCCTCGAATGCGCCGGCCGCGTCGTCGCGGTCGGTGCCGGCGTCCAGGCCTTCAAGGTCGGCGATCCGGTCGTGGCCTTCGCGCAGTCCGGCTTCTCGACCCACATCGTCGTGCCCGAGCTGGTCGTCGCGCCGTCGCCCGCCGGCCTCGATCCGATGGCGGCGGCGACCGTGCCGGTCGCCTTCCTCACCGCCTATTACGGGCTGGTCTCCTGCGCCCGGCTGCGCCGCGGCGAATGGGTGCTGGTCCACGGCGGTGCCGGCGGCGTCGGCCTCGCCGCCCTGCAGATCGCCAAGCTCAAGGGCGCCCGCGTCATCGCCACCGCCGGCTCGCGCGAGAAGCGCGCGCTGGTCAAGGCGCTCGGCGCCGAGCACGTGCTCGACTCGCGCTCGCTCGCCTTCGTCGACGATATCCGCGCGCTCACCGGCACCGGCGTCGACGTGGTCCTGAACAGCCTGTTCGGCGAGGCGATGGAGCGCTCGCTCAACGCGCTGAAGCCGTTCGGCCGGTTCATCGAGCTGGGCAAGCGCGACTACGTCGCCAACACCCATATCGGCCTGCGTCCGTTCCGGCGGAACCTGAGCTACTTCGGCGTCGACCTCGACCAGGTGCTGCAGCACCAGGGCGACGACGGCGCACGGATGTTCCGCGAGGTGATGGCGCTGTTCAACGACGGCGGCCTCAAGCCCCTGCCCTACCAGCCGTTCACCGCCGACGAGACCTCGGACGCGTTCCGGCTGATGCAGCAATCGGGACACGTCGGAAAGATCGTGATCGCGCCGCCGAAGCCCGGCCGCGTGCTCACCGCCCGCAACACGCCCTTCACGGTCTCGACCGACGGCGTCCACCTGATCACCGGCGGCCTCGGCGGCTTCGGTGGCGTGGCGGCCCGCTGGCTCGCCGACCGCGGCGCGAAGAACCTTCTCCTCGTCGGCCGCAAGGGCGCCGAGTCCGACGAGGCCAAGGCCGTCGTCGCCGACCTGACCGCCCGCGGCGTGACGGTCGCGGCCACGCCGTGCGACATCACCAACCGCGTCGCGGTGGATGCATTGCTCGCCGGGATCGAGGCGTCGGGCCGCAAGCTCGCCGGCGTGATCCATGCGGCCGCCGTGCTGCAGGACGGGCTGATCGCCAACCTGGACGCCGCCGCGCTCGACGCGGTGATCGGCCCCAAGGTGATCGGCGCCCAGAACCTCGACGCCGCGACGCGCGACCGTGAGCTCGACTACTTCGTGGTGTTCTCCTCGGCCACGACCTTCATCGGCAATCCCGGCCAGGGCGCCTACGTCGCGGCCAACGGCTTCATGGAGGGGCTGGCGCGCCAGCGCCGCCGCCGGGGGCTGCCGGCGCTGGCCGTCGCCTGGGGCGCGATCGGCGACGTCGGCATGCTCGCCCGCAACAAGACGGTGATGGAGGGGCTTGCCGGCCGCGTCGGCGTGACGCCGATGGAGGCCCGCCGCTGCCTCGACCTCATGGCCGATGCGCTGGGCGTCCAGGGCTCGGCGCCCGACGACGCGGTGCTCGCCATCGCCTCGATGCATTGGGGCAAGACGCGCGAGCGCCTCGCGACCATGCGCTCGCCGAGCTACGACGACCTCGGCTCCGACCAGCAGATGGAGGCCGGCGCGGTCGCCGCGATCAGCATCGGCACGCTGCTCAAGGGCAACGACATCGACGCGGTGCGCAAGACCGTGTCCGACGCGATCGTCGAGGACATTGCCCGCATCCTGCGCCTGCCGAAGGACGACATCAGCCGCGTGCGCCAGCTCTCCGAGATCGGCCTCGACTCGCTGATGGGCGTCGAGCTCGGCGCCAGCCTGCAGGAGCGCTTCGGCCTCGATTCGCCGCCGGCGGGCCTGTCGTCGGGGATGACCGTCAACGAGCTGTCGGAGTCCTTAATTCAGGCGGTTTCGGCGCCGATGGACGAGGCCGCCGGGGTCGCCCTGAGCCTCGCTTCGAGGCACGTCGGCAGCGAGGTCGATGCGGCGGTGCTCCAGCCGTTCCAGGATCTCGTCGAGAAGAAGAGCCTCGAGAGCAAAGAGATCCTGTCATGACGCAATCGCCACGGCCGGATGGGGGGCGCGCCGCGCTCGCGGGCTTCGTGACGAACCGGCTGGGACGCAACGCGCCCCGGCCGACCGCACTCCGCGCGCCGGAGAAGGTCGGCGATCCCTCGGTGCAGGATTTCGCGAGCCTGCCCGGCTACCGCGAGCTGCGGCTGCAGCGCTCGGCCGCCGAGCTGATCGGCCTCGACAACCCGTTCTTCCACGTCCACGAGACCAAGGCCGGCGCGACCACCCGCATCGCCGGGCGGTCCTTCGTCAACTTCTCGTCCTATGACTACCTCGGCCTCAACGGCCACCCGCGCATCTCGGATGCCGCCCGCGCGGCGATCGCCGAGTTCGGCACCTCGTCGTCGGCGAGCCGCGTCGTGGCCGGCGAGCGGCCGGGCCACCTCAGCCTGGAGAAGGCGCTGGCCGCGCATTACCAGACCGAGGCCTGCGTGGTGATGGTGAGCGGGCACGCCACCAACGTCACGACGATCGGGGCGCTGCTCGAGCCGGGCGACGTGATCTTCCACGACAACCTGATCCACAACAGCATCGTCACCGGCGCGCAGCTGTCCGGCGCCCAGCGCCGCTCCTTCGCCCACAACGACCTCGACGCGCTCGAAACCCTGCTTCAGGCGACCCGGCACGAGCACCGCCGGGCCCTGATCGTGATCGAGGGCCTCTACAGCATGGACGGCGACGCGCCGGACCTCGCCGGCTTCATCGCCCTCAAGGAGCGCTACAACGCCTGGCTGATGGTCGACGACGCCCACGGGCTCGGCGTGCTCGGCCGTACCGGCGCCGGGCTGTTCGAGCATGCCGGCATCGACCCGAAGCGGGTCGACATCTGGATGGGCACCTTCTCGAAGACGCTCTCGGCCTGCGGCGGCTACATCTGCGGCGCCTCGACGCTGATCGAGTACCTGAAGTGCACGGCCGGCGGCTTCGTCTACAGCGTCGGCATGTCCCCGCCGCTCGCGGCCGCCGCCGAGGCCGCGCTCGCGGTGATGCACGACGAGCCGGAGCGGGTCGAGCGCCTGCGCCAGAACGGCGCCCTGTTCCTCGCCTGCGCGAAGAAGCGCGGGCTCGATACCGGGACCAGCATGGGGCTCGCGGTGATCCCGGTGATCGTCGGCGATTCGCTGAAGTCGGTGACGTTGTCCGATCGGCTGTACAAGCGCGGGATCAACGTGCAGCCGATCATCCACCCGGCCGTGCCCGAGCGCGCCTCGCGCCTGCGCTTCTTCATGACCTCGGAGCACACGCCCGAGCAGATCCGCGAGACGGTCGCCGCGGTCGCCGAGGAGCTCGCCGCCATCGAGAAGGGCGGCTCGCTGATCGAGCAGCTCCTGGCCAAGCGCAGCTGACGATCCGATCGATCGAGACCAAACGCCCGGGTTCGAAGCCCGGGCGTTTTCCGTTTCAGTGATCGAGACAAGCAACGCAATCTGAATCGAGCGACTGTAGATCGTCGATCAGCAAGTCCAGGGTTGGGCGATCGGTTTTCGGTGACGAAGAGTGCTTCCGAACCTCGGCGAACGCGATGGCGATCGGCTGTCCCGAGCATTCGAGGATTGTCGGCTTTACGGTCCTTTAACCACGACCTGCAACGTTGACGAGATCTTCCAGGGACCGCCGACGATGCTCCATTCCGACCCGCTCCTGACCCGCCCCACCCTCACCCATACCGGCCTGCTCGCGCGGGCGGTCGATGGCCTGAAGGGCGAGGCCGCCTCTCCGGCCGAGATGTGGCGCCTGCTGACCCACAACTACATCGTCGATCTCGACGCGGTCGCGGCGCTGATGCCGATCCCCGAGCCCGAGCCGGTCTGGCTCGCCGCGCGGGGCTGATGCAGCAAGATCACAGGTGCGGCCGGCCTCGCCGAGCTGGCACGACATCTGCAAACCCCACAGCGTCATCAAGAGAAACGTCACGACGAGGAACGCCCGGACAAGAAACACGCGGTGGCTCGAACGCCTGAGCACCCCGCGGACCTGTCGATCGCTCGAACACGGGGTCCGTCATGTCCGAATTGTTGTCCGTTGCCCTCGTCTGCGCCGGGACGCTGCTGGCCCAGGATTGCTCCCGCGAGACCGCGCTCGACGTGATCGTCTCGCCGGCGCGCACGCCGATGGAGTGCATCATGCACGCCCAGACCATGGCCGCCGCGGCCGGGCTGCCCGGCGGCGACCATCGCTACCTCAAGGTCTCGTGCGAGCATCGGCGTACCGAAGCCGACCCGGTGGTCGTCGTGCGCCGGGCGTCCTGAGCGCGGCTCAGCCGACCGCCGTCAGGGTGTCACCGACCGCGAGGGTCCCGCCGGCGATCACCTCGGCATAGACGCCGCAATCGCGGTGGCCGAGACGCGCGTCGATCGCCCAGGGGATGTCGAGGTCGCGCACGCCGCTGACCGGGTCGACGTTGGTCGCCGCGCAGCGCACGGTGCGCTGGGTCAGCTTGAGGCGCAGCCCGCTCGGCGCCTCGAGCACGCGGCCGACCATCTCCAGCTCGGCCCAGGGGGCGAGCCCTTCCACGAAGAGGTTGCCGCGAAAGCGCAGCGGATCGACGGGCGCGCCGACGTAATCCTCGATCGCGCGCACGCTGGCAAGGTTGATCAGCGAAACGAAGCCGATCCTGGAATCGGTGAAGCGGTATCCGGTCTGCGCCGCCGCCGCCAGCACTCGCGGCGCGCCGCGCAGGGCGTGGGGCAGCAGGCGTCGCAACAGGTCCTCAAGCGTCGCCCGGCCCTCTTCGGTGTCGAGCTTGGCCTTGACGGTCTCGCCTTCGGCCTCGATGGTGAGCGTCGCGGTGGCGTCGTCGTAGCGGGTGCGCAGGCGCGCCAGCGCCTCGTCGCGCATCAGCATCAGGTACTTCGTCTTGGGCTGATGACGCGGTGCGTTCGGGTCGAAGCCCGAATCGCCGTTCTCGACCGCGTAGAGCCGATCGCCCGGGAAGTTGCCCGACGTCTCGAGGTCCGCCCGTTCCAGCGGCTCGGGGCTGAACCCCTTCACGGGGTAGCGGTAGAGGGCGGAGAGCGTCGCGGTCATGCCGGCACCGTGGCCCGGATCTTCACATCGATGCAAGGGGTCTGCCCCCTCTTGTGGTGCGCAATTGCAACACCACATCCTCGATACCGGCGGCCATCGGCGCCGGGGCCTTCCGCGGCGGTTCCTCGTCGGGAGGCGGCGTCTCGGGCCGACATCGCGCCTTCCAGGGCGGCGGAGGCCGAAGCGGTAGGAAACAAGAACGCATGAATTTCGAGAAATACACCGAGCGCGCCCGCGGCTTCGTCCAGGCTGCGCAGAACCTCGCGATGCGCGAGGGCCATCCCCAATTGCAGCCGGGCCACCTGCTCAAGGTGCTGCTCGACGATCCCGAGGGCCTGTGCGCGGGCCTGATCGACCGGGCCGGCGGCCAGTCGCGCGTCGCCCTGGCGCAGATCGAGGCGTGGCTCGCCAAGCAGCCGAAGGTCTCCGGCAACGCGAGCCAGCCGCAGGCGACGCGCGACCTGATGCGCCTGTTCGACACCGCCGAGAAGGCTGCCGAGAAGGCCGGCGATTCCTACGTCACCGTGGAGCGCCTCCTGCTCGCGCTCGCCGTCGAGAAGGACACCGAGGCCGGCAAGGCGCTCGTCTCCGCCGGCGTGACGCCGGCTTCGCTCAACGGCGCGATCAACGCCCTGCGCAAGGGCCGGACGGCCGACAACGCTTCGGCCGAGAACGCCTACGACGCCCTGAAGAAGTACGCCCGCGACCTCACCGAAGCCGCGCGCGAGGGCAAGCTCGACCCGGTGATCGGCCGCGACGAGGAGATCCGCCGCACGATCCAGGTCCTGTCCCGGCGCACCAAGAACAATCCGGTCCTCATCGGCGAGCCCGGCGTCGGCAAGACGGCGATCGTGGAGGGGCTGGCCCTGCGCATCGTCAACGGCGACGTGCCCGAGAGCCTGAAGGAGAAGAGCCTTCTCGCCCTCGACCTCGGCGCGCTCATCGCCGGGGCGAAGTTCCGCGGCGAGTTCGAGGAGCGGCTGAAGGCCGTGCTGTCCGAAGTCACCGCGGCCGCGGGCGGCATCATCCTGTTCATCGACGAGATGCACACCCTGGTCGGCGCCGGAAAGGCCGATGGGGCGATGGACGCCTCGAACCTGCTGAAGCCGGCGCTGGCCCGCGGCGAGCTGCACTGCGTCGGCGCGACCACGCTCGACGAGTACCGCAAGCATGTCGAGAAGGATGCGGCGCTGGCCCGCCGCTTCCAGCCGGTCTTCGTCTCGGAGCCCACCGTGGAGGATACGGTCTCGATCCTGCGCGGGATCAAGGAGAAGTACGAGCAGCACCACGGCGTCCGCATCCAGGATTCCGCCTTGGTCGCGGCCGCGACGCTGTCGAACCGCTACATCACCGACCGCTTCCTGCCCGACAAGGCGATCGACCTCATGGACGAGGCCGGCTCGCGCCTGCGCATGCAGGTCGATTCGAAGCCCGAGGAGCTGGACAACCTCGACCGCGAGATCGTGCGCCTGAAGATCGAGGGCGAGGCGCTGAAGAAGGAGACCGATTCGGCCTCCCGCGACCGTCTGGCCCGGCTCGAGAAGGAGCTTGCCGACCTCGAGGAGCAGTCCGCCACCATTACCTCGCGCTGGAAGGCGGAGAAGGACAAGCTCGGCGCCGCCGCCGAGCTCAAGAAGAAGCTCGACGAGGCGCGCAACGAGCTGGCCTCCGCCCAGCGCCAGGGCCAGTACCAGCGCGCGGGCGAGCTTGCCTACGGCGTGATCCCGGGGCTGGAGAAGCGGCTCGCCGAGATCGAGGCCGCGGCCGAGAGCGCGGTCGCGCGCGACGGCATGGTCGAGGAGGCGGTGACGCCGGCCCACATCGCGGGCGTGGTCTCGCGCTGGACCGGCGTGCCGGTGGACAAGATGCTGGAGGGCGAGCGCGACAAGCTGCTCGCGATGGAGGACGCGATCGGCAGGCGCGTCGTCGGCCAGCGCGAAGCGGTGGAAGCGGTCTCGACCGCGGTGCGCCGCGCGCGCGCCGGCCTGCAGGACCCGAACCGGCCGATCGGCTCGTTCATGTTCCTCGGGCCGACCGGCGTCGGCAAGACCGAGCTGACCAAGGCGCTCGCCAGCTTCCTGTTCGACGACGACACCGCTTTGGTGCGCATCGACATGTCGGAATACATGGAGAAGCACTCCGTGGCCCGGCTGATCGGCGCGCCCCCCGGCTATGTCGGCTACGAGGAGGGCGGCGCGCTGACCGAGGCGGTGCGGCGCCGGCCGTATCAGGTCGTGCTGTTCGACGAAATCGAGAAGGCGCATCCGGACGTCTTCAACGTCCTGCTGCAGGTTCTCGACGACGGGCGCCTGACCGACGGGCAGGGGCGGACGGTCGACTTCCGCAACACGCTGCTGATCATGACCTCGAACCTCGGGGCCGAGTATCTGGTGGCGCAGAGCGAGGGCGAGGACACCGACGCGGTGCGGGACGACGTGATGGGCGTGGTGCGAAGCCACTTCCGGCCGGAGTTCCTGAACCGGATCGACGAGATCATCCTGTTCCACCGGCTCAAGCGGGCGGAGATGGGCGCCATCGTCGACATCCAGCTCGTCCGCCTCCAGAAGCTGCTGGAGGAGCGCAAGATCGTCCTCGACGTCGATGCTGAGGCGCGCGCCTGGCTCGCCGACCGCGGCTACGACCCGGCCTACGGGGCGCGGCCGTTGAAGCGGGTGATCCAGAAGACGGTGCAGGACCCGCTGGCGGAGCTGCTGCTGTCGGGCAAGATCCACGACGGCGAGAGCGTGCCGGTGGCGGTGGGGCCGGACGGCCTCGTCATCGCCGGCACCGCGACAGCGCCGCGGCGGCGGCCGGCCAACGTGACGCTGAACTGACCTCGCGCGGCGCACCGGTTTCGAACCGGTGCGCCGCAGTTCTCGTGAAACGCTGCGCTCAGCGCACGACGACGTGGTATCGCTGCCGCAACGGATTGCCGAGCGGCCCGATGTACTCGACCGTGAAGCTGTCCTCACCGACCGTTCCCGGGGCGGTGCTGTAGATCAGCTGCGTCGCCGGCACCTTCCGCGTGTTGCACAGCGATCGCGGATTGTAGAAGCCGAAGCTCGGATATTCCCGTCCCTGACGGACCGTGACGCTGCCGAGCCGCGGCGGATCGATGAGGCCGAGCGACCCGGCGCCCATCGAGTGGCAGGCCGGATCGAGGTAAATGCGCCAACCGATCTTCTGGCTCTGGCCGGACGCGACGACGCGCTCCTGGTCAGCCAGAAATTGTGCGTAGGCGATATGTGAAGACACGCCAAGGTAAAAAGTCGCCAGAAGAAATGCAATTACGCGTTTCATCTTGAGTCTCCGAATCGAAACCGCAATCACATCGCACGACATCATGGTTATCGCACGACATCATGGTTATTGAGAAGCCCATGACATCGGGAGCTTCGTGACATCCGCGACCCCAGCGTTGAGAGAAATGCGACGCCGGCAGGCGGAGTGGTGCGGGGCGGCAAACCATGCATTCTGGCCGTCGGCGACGCGCGCGCCGTCCGCGGCGCTTCTGGCCTTCCACCGACGGAACGATCCGGCTGACATGCTGACCTACGCCATCGGCGACATCCACGGCTGCGCCGACCTGCTCGACGCCCTGCTCGCCCGCATCGAGGCCCATGCGGCGGGCGAGCCCTATCGCCTCGTCTTCCTGGGCGACTACATCGACCGTGGCCCGGACAGCGCGCGGGTGCTGCGGACGGTCAGCCGCCTGCACTGGAGCGATCCCGGGCGCGTCGCCTGCCTGATGGGCAACCACGAGGCGATGCTGCTCTCCGCACTGACGACCCCGGGAGCCGACGCGCTGTGGCTGCGCAACGGCGGCGCGGAGACGCTGGCCTCGTTCGGCGTGGACGAGGCGGCCGCGATCCCCGGCGACGTGCTCGACTGGATCGAAGGGCTGCAGACGGTGCATGCGGATGCCCGCCGCTGGTTCGTCCATGCCGGCTTCAGGCCGGGGTCCGACCCGGAGACCGCCGAGGTGCAGGACCGCCTCTGGATCCGCGAGCCGTTCCTCGCCGAGGATCACGATTTCGGCCGCCACGTCGTCCACGGCCACACGCCGCAGACCGGCGGCAACCCGGAGGTTCGCCCGTTCCGGACCAACCTCGACACGGGCGCCGTCTATGGCGGAGCGTTGACCGCGGGCGTGTTCTCGGATGCGCAGGGGCCGGCGCTGACGTTTTTGCAGGTCCGGGCGGACTGACCGGCTCCGACCTGCGCCATGCGAAGCGATCGGCCGAGTCGTCCCAAACCCTCGATCATCGGGGAGCCACGACCCGCGCCGGGTTGCCGACCACCGTCGCGCCGGCCGGCACGTCCCGCGTCACGACGGCGCCGGCACCGACGATCGCGTCGTCGCCCACCGTCACGCCCGGCAGGATCAGGGCGGCCCCGCCGATCCAGACGTTGGCGCCGATCGCGATCGGGCGACCGAACTCGAGGCCGGACCGGCGCGCCTCGGGATCGCGCGGGTGGTCCGCGGTGAGGATCTGGACGCCCGGCCCGATCTGCGTGCACGCACCGATCGTCACCGCGACCACGTCGAGGATCACGCAGCCGAAGTTGAGGAACGCCTCCGGGCCGAGCGTGATGTTGTAGCCGTAGTCGCAATGGAATGGCGGCCGGATCACCGCCTTCGGGCCGACGCCGCCGAGATGGGCGGCCAGCAGCGCGTGCCGCTCGGCCGACGGCAGCGCCAGCGTGGTGTTGTAGTGCGCGAGCCACGCCATGTTGGCGGCGGCATCCCGACGAAGCTCGGGATCGCCCGCGCGGTAGAGCTCGCCCGCGAGCATCTTCTGTTTCTCGGATCCCGACATCGGGCCTCGTCGTCACCGTTGGCGTAGAGAGCGGTCGTCGAAGCCGCGCCTGTCCCGGCAGGGGCTCAACGCCTGGCCGGGATGAACGCCGCGATCGCCCCCAGGGTCCAGCCCGCCATCAACAGGATGCCGCCCGACGGCGCGGCCATCGGGAACAGCGGCTGCCCGGCAAGCGCGCGGAGCGCGAGGTCACCGGAGAACAGCGCGAGGCCCAGCACAAGCGCCCAGGCTGCGATCCGGGTGGCGATCGCATGGGTCAGGCCGGCGGTGGCGAGTCCGGCGAGGGCCAGGATCGCGGGGGCATGGAACAGCAGGAACTGCGCCGCGGTCTTGAGGCTGTCCGCCCCCGGGATGTGGGCGGCTGCGGCGCTGGCTGCGACGCCGAGCCCGCCGGCGAGGCAGGCCAGGGCGACGAGGGCCCGATCCTTGACGGCAAGCATCAGGCGCCGCGCTCGGCCATCAGCCGGGCCACGGCGGCGCGCAGCTCGGGCACGCCGCGGTCGTCGCGGCTCGAGGTCAGCAGGATCTGCGGATAGGCCGCCGGACGCCGGGCGAGCGCGGCCTGGATGCCGGCGATGCGCGCGTCGATCTCGGACTTCTTCAGGGCGTCGCCCTTGGTCAGCACGATCTGGTAGCTCACGGCGGCCTTGTCGAGCCCGTCGAGCACGTCGGTGTCGATGCCCTTCAGCCCATGGCGGGAATCGATCAGCATGAAGACCCGCGCGAGGTTGGCGCGGCCCTTGAGGTAGGCGTGGATCAGGTCGGTCCAGGCCTCGACCTTCTCCTTGCCGACCGCGGCGTAGCCGTAGCCCGGCATGTCGACCAGCGTCAGGCGCTCGCCGATCCGGAAGAAGTTGAGCTGCTGGGTCCGCCCCGGCGTGTGCGAGGTGCGGGCCAGCGTGTTGCGCCCGGTCAGCGCGTTGACGAGGCTCGACTTGCCGACGTTCGAGCGGCCGGCGAAGGCGATCTCGACGCCGTCCATCGCCGGCAGCGTCCCGAGCGAGGGCGCCGCCGCGACGAAGTCGGCCGCACCCGCGAACAGCAGGCGGCCGCTCTCGGCGAGCGCCGCATCTTCCTGCTCCTGCTGTGTCACGTCAGCTCTTCGCAGGCGCGGTCTTGCCGCCGCGCTTGAACGTGTTCCGCAGGTTGTCCCACAACTCCACCTTCACGCCGTTGCGGCGCATGATGACGTATTGCTGCGTTACCGAGAGAGTGTTGTTCCAGGCCCAGTAGATCACCAGGCCGGCCGGGAACGAGCCGAGCATGAAGGTGAACACGATCGGCATGAAGGTGAAGATCTGCGCCTGCACCGGGTCCGGCGGGGCGGGGTTCATCTTCATCTGCACGAACATCGTCACGCCCATGATGATCGGCCAGATGCCGAGATGGACGAAGTCCGGCGCGGCGAAGGGCAGCAGGCCGAACAGGTTGACGATGCTGGTCGGATCGGGCGCGGCGAGGTCCTGGATCCAGCCGAAGAACGGCGCGTGACGCATCTCGATGGTGATGAACAGGACCTTGTACAGCGCGAAGAAGACCGGGATCTGCACCAGCACCGGCCAGCAGCCGGCGACGGGGTTGATCTTCTCCTTCTTGTACAGCTCCATCATCGCCTGTTGCTGCTTCATCTTATCGTCTTTGTACCGCTCCCGGATGGAGGTCATCTCGGGCTGCACGGCCTTCATCTTGGCCATGGAGACGTAGGAGCGGTTGGCGATCGGCAGGAACAGCAGCTTGAGGCAGAAGGTCACGATCAGGATCGCGACGCCGAAATTGCCGAAGAGGTGAAAGAAGAAGTCCAGTGCCCGGAACATCGGCTTGGTGATGAAGTGGAACCAGCCCCAGTCGATCATCAGGTCGAACTGCTTGATGCCGAGGTTCTTCTCGTAGCCGTTGATCGTGTTGACCTCCTTGGCGCCGGCGAACAGGCGCTGGGTGGTCGAGGCGGTGGCGCCCGGCTCGATGCTGCGGCCGTCGCCGCGCACGCTCGCCTGGTAGATCTTGGTCGCGCCGTCGGTGCGCTCGGTGAACGCGCCGGTATAGGACATCGTCTGGTCGGGGATCGCTGCTGCGGCCCAGTACTTGTCGGTGATGCCGACGAAGCCGCCGGTGACGTTCGCCCAGGCCTTGCCCTTGGTGGCGGCCCCGCCGTAGGCCGGCTCCTTGGCGAGGTGGTCGTAGGTGTATTCCTGCAGGCCGTCGCCGCCGAGCACGCCGATCATGCCCTCGTGCAGCACGTAGTAGCCCTGGGTGTGCGGCTTACCCCAGCGCGAGACGAGGCTGTAGGGATAGAGCGTGACGGCGTTCGCGCCCTTGTTCTCGACCTCGTCGCGGACCGTGAACATGTACTTGTCGTCGACGGCGAGGATGCGCTTGAACACCAGCCCCGCGCCGTTGTCCCACGACAGCGTCACCGGCATGTTCACGCCCAGCGTCTGGCCGTCGGCGGTCCAGACGGTATCGTTGGTCGGAAGCGGGCCCGCGGCGGCGCCGACCCAGCCGAACTCGGCGTAGTACGGCGCTTCCGTCCCGGCCGGCGACAGCAGCACGATCTCCGGGCTCTTGTCGTCCACGGTCTCGTGGTAGTTCTTCAGCGCGATGTCGTCGATGCGGCCGCCCTTGAGCGCGATCGACCCGGCCAGCGCCGGGGTCTCGACCTTGATGCGCGGCGAGCGGGCGAGCGCCTCGGTGCGGCCGATCGGGCCGGTGGCGGCGTTGGGCAGCGTGCCGGCGACGGGGGCGGCCGGGCCGCCCTCCTTCGGGCTCGGCGAGGGCACGCCGTCCGGCGTCACGCCGGGGCTCTGCTGGGCCGCCTGGTTCTGGATGTTGGCCTGGCGCTGCTGCTCGACCCGCGGCGCGGCGACGAAGTAGTTCCACCCGAGCAGCACGACCAGCGACAGGGCGATGGCCACGAACATATTCGTCTTGTCATTGCCCATCGGGGCCACCGTCGCACGCGTTCGAGGTTGCTGAGGGCGCACGGGCTGGTGCCGCTGCGCGATCGGATCTTTGGGGCGTCGCTTCCCGGGATGGCGCCTGCCCCTTGCCGCGGCCCTTCGCGGATCCCGGCTTGCCGGAGCGCGACGGACGGGCGCGCTCGCTCGGCCCGCGGGGCTTGGCCACCGCGGGGATCGCCCGGCGCAGGTCGTCTTTGAGGATGTCGAACGCGGCGTCGATCGCCGGGCGACGGGCGATCAGCACGACGTCGGCCGCGACCGCGGCGAACTCGGGCCCGAGTTCGGCGACCGCGGCGCGAAGGCGCCGGCGGATGCGGTTGCGCTCGGTGGCATGGCCGACCCGCTTGGTGATCGTGAAGCCGAGATGGAGCCCGGCGATCGATTCGCCGTCCCGGGTCTCGCCCGCCTCGCGCACGCGACCCTGCGCCGTCAGGCGCTCGGTGTGGAAGCGGCGCCCGTCGGCCGCCGCCAGGAAGTCCGGCCGCCGCCTCAGCCGCGCGATCGCCGCACGATCCGTCGTCGGCAGATCCGTCGTCGGCAAATCGATCGCAGGCAAGTCGGTCATAGGCATGGGAAGCTCGGCCTCGCTCACGCCTCGGGCACCCTCCGCGCCGCGATGGGCGGCGCGACGGTCACGCTCAGGCCGAGAGCTTCTTGCGGCCGTGCGCGCGACGACGGGCGATGACCTTGCGGCCGCCGGCGGTCGCCATGCGGGCGCGGAAACCGTGACGGCGCTTCCGGACGAGGCGGCTCGGCTGGTAGGTTCTTTTCATGGCTCTTCAAGCCTCCAAAGGTCGAGGCGCGCTCGCGGGCGGCTGACGCCGCACCCGACCTTCACGCGTCTTTGAATTGTGAATGCACGTGCGGACGGCGCCCGAACAGAGCGCCATCGCGACTGCGCGGCTTATGGCGGATGGGATTTACCGAGTCAACGTTTTGGCGGGCCTCCGATGCCGCCGCGCGCGTCAGTGGCCCTCGAATTCCATCAGGGTCCGCACCGGCACGTCGAGGTCGCGCAGCTTCTGCGCACCGCCGATCTCGGGCAGGTCGATCACGAAGCAGGCGGCCACCACCTCGGCCCCGATCTGGCGGAGCAGGTTCACCGCCGCGGTCGCGGTCCCGCCGGTGGCGATCAGGTCGTCCACGAGCAGCACCCGGTCGCCCGGCTTGATCGCGTCGACGTGGATCTCCAGCTCGTCGGTGCCGTATTCGAGGGTGTAGGCGATCGACACCGTCTTGTGGGGCAGCTTGCCCTTCTTGCGGACCGGCACGAAGCCCGCCGAGAGCTGGTGCGCGACCGCCCCGCCGAGGATGAAGCCGCGCGCCTCGATGCCGGCGACCTGATCGATCCGCCCGCCCGCGAACGGATGCACCAGAGCGTCCACCGCCCGGCGGAAGGCGCGCGGGTCGCTGAGCAGCGTGGTGATGTCCCGGAACACGATGCCGGGCTTCGGATAGTCGGGGATCGAGCGGATCGATTCCTTCAGGGCGATGTGGCGGCGTTCCATGCCGGGCGGGCCTTCCTCGTGGTGATCGGCGGCTTAGAGCAGATGGCGCGCACCCTGGCCAGTTCGGCGCTCAGCCGTTGACCTTGCGCAGGATCGCGACGAGCTCCCGGTGCAGGCCCTCGTTGCCGCAGGCCACCGACTTCACGGCGAGGGGCTCCGAGGCGCCGTCGGCCGAGGTGACGAAGCCGCCGGCCTCGCGCACCAGGATGATGCCGGCGGCGATGTCCCAGGTCTGCAGGTCGCGCTCCCAGTACAGGTCGAGGCGGCCGCAGGCGACGTAGGCGAGGTCGAGGGCCGCCGAGCCCATCCGGCGGGTGCCGCCGGAGACCGCCATCACCGCGGCGACCTCGCGCAGCAGGCGGGGATGGTTGCCGCGGCCGAGATAGGGCGTGCCGTAGGCGCTCAGCGCGTCGGCCATGTCGACCCGGCCCGAGACGCGCAGGCGCCGGTTGTTGAGGTAGGCGCCCTTGCCGCGCTCGGCCACGAACAGCTCGTCCTTGACCGGATCGTAGATCACGCCGGCGACCACCTGGCCCTCGCGCTCGAGCCCGACCGAGATCGCGAAGTGCGGGATGCCGTGCAGGAAGTTCGAGGTGCCGTCGAGCGGATCGACGTGCCAGACGTGGCTCTTGTCGGTGCCCTCGACGATGCCGGATTCCTCGAGAACCATGCCGTAGCCCGGCCGCGCCTTCGTCAGCGCGTCGCGCAGCACCTCCTCGGCCTTGCGGTCGGCCGCCGAGACGAAGTCGCCGGGGCCTTTTCGCGAGACCTGGAGGTTCTCGATCTCGCCGTAGTCGCGCCGCAGCCCCCGCGAGGCCTTGCGCACGGCATCGACCATCACGGTCATCAGGGGGGAGGAGATCATCGGGGAGCCTCGAGCGTTCGCGCGTCGTTTGACGCCGCGTTAAACGCTCTCGGGCGCAGAATCGAGGGCCGGGCGGGGTATGCCTGTCATCCGCGCACGGGCCGGTCCGGCGCCGCATTCAATTCGGGTTGGCAATCGAGGAGCGGTGATCGAGGCGATGCGATGTCGTCACTGACCCCCATCGTGCTGCTTCACGGGCTTGGGCGGACGCCGAGGAGCATGGCCCGGCTGGCGCGGCGCCTCGAAGCGCTGGGCCATCAAACGCTCATCCCGGGCTATCCTTCGCAGAGCCGCGGGGTTCATGCGTGTGCGACGGGCCTCGAGCCTGTGGTCGAGGCTTTCCGGCAGCGTACCGGTCGAGCCATCGCGTTCGTCACCCACTCGATGGGCGGACTCGTGGCGCGCTGCCTCGCGACGGATCCGAATGACTCTCGGGCTATCGTGATGTTGGCGCCGCCGAACAGAGGCAGCGAAGTGGCCGATCACCTGTTCCGGTATCGTCTCGCGCGGGCGATGCTTGGTCCGGCACTCGCCGACCTGAGATCAGGCGTGCCCGACAAGCTGCCGATCCCACCCTGTTCGATCGGGATCATCGCCGGCACGCGGGCTTGGTTGCCGTTCACGGGACGTGTCATTGCTGGCCCGCACGACGGCTTGGTCGGTCTCGCCCGCACGCGCATCGCCGGACCGCACGACTGGATTGTCGTGGATGCCGCGCATACGCTGCTGATGAACCATCCGGACGTGTTTGAGGCGACGGGCGCCTTCCTGAGGGACGGCCGCTTCCCGGACCATCTGCATGATCTGCCGGACGACGTCATTGGCCCGGCACGGTAGGCGCCATCGCCGCTTCGCCGTCCAGCTTGTCCCGGTACGCGACGGTTCCCGTCCAAGCGAAGATCCGAGGCGATCGCGTTGGCCGAGGCCTTCTCGCCCTTCCGGTGCTCGCAGTGGAGAAGCGTCACGGTGCCGTGTTCGGCGTCGGCCCCGACCGACGGTCTGGCTGCCGGGCGGCATCAGCACCGACCATTATCGTCATGACGAGGGCGCAATCGCCGTGCGCCGCTCGAATCGAGCCTTATGCTCGCAACGCCATCGCTGGCGCCGCCGGAGGGGATGGATCCCAACCAGGCGATGATGCCGGAGCATAGTGACTGAAGCTCATGGCCACCGTAGCGCGACCGCCAGCCAGCGAGTGCAGCCGTCGATCATATCCGATCATGCCAGAGAGCGGCACCATGGCGTTGACGACGTTCGCGTTGCCGCGCATGTCCTGGCCCTGGATCTGGCCGCGGCGGGAGTTGAGATCGCCGATCACCGAGCCGGTATACTCCTCCGGCGAGACGACCTCGACCTTCATCACCGGCTCGAGCAGCACGGAGCCGCCCTT
>NZ_JAKSYQ010000003.1:0-4872 GCF_022829665.1 Methylobacterium sp. E-041
GATCGCCCCACTGAGAGCACCACCGGCGCTTGAGCGTCGGTTCGGGAACCTCGCCGGGAGCCGGGCCTACCGCCTTTACGTCCCGTCCGTTTACGACGGGCGGCCCGTGCCCCTCGTGGTGATGCTGCACGGCAGCTCCCAAACGCCGCGCGACTTCGCCATCGGGACGCCATGCGGGTTCAGGTCCCGAGCAGTGCGGGGCGCTTCCTCCCGACCACCGCGGCCTCGGCAGGATGAAGCCGAACGTCGTGCCGCGGCTGGGCACGCCTTCGACGGTTAGGGTGCGTCCCTGACGCTCCACGAGATTTCGGCAGAGCTGGAGGCCGAGGCCGCTGCCCCGCTTGCCAGCGGTCCCGTTCGTGGTCGTGCGTCGGTCGAGTTGGACCAGGTCGGCGACCTTGTCGGCCGACATGCCGACCCCGGTGTGTGCCTATGTCTGCATAAGCACAGCACGCCACCGAAAGCAGCCGGACTGCTCTCCACCCTGAGCGGCCTTCCCGCTAGCGACCCAACTCAGCCGTTAGGATCGCCGTTTGGGCTCACCGAAAGCGGTCATTCGTCGGCCACCTGGCACCTTCGGCTCCGGGAGAGCGGGTGTTCGCCGGGATGCCGAAAGTCGACATCGGGTTGAACCTTGTCGCTATGCCGTCCCCTTTAAACGATGGATGAATTCGCGATCGTGCAGCACAAGGGATCGCGGACGGCATCAACGCAGCGATCCTGAAGGCTCGGCGGACCAGCGGGAGCGTCGGCGCTCGATAACTGGTTCCGTTCCAACCATTTGAGAGAAGAGCGTGCGTGTCTGCTGACCCCATGCGAAGGCATAGTCCATTGAAGCAATGTGGAGTGAAGCTCGCACTGCCGGTTTGGATGACGAAGCCACATCTTCACCTTTATAGGACGCGATCAGCCACCGCAGGTTGGTCCGCGAGCCGCTGAACCAGTTCGTGCCTCGGCATCGGGCGCCCAAGGTGGTAGCCTTGAAACAGCTCAACACCGAAGGATGCGACAAGCTCAATCTGGTACGCGTCCTCAACACCCTCTACAATTGTTTTTTGTGCGCAGCTGCTAACCAAGTCTATGATGTTTTTTAGCAACTTTGCACCACGCGGCGTATCGCTACTCTGGACAAAGAATCGATCGATCTTGACCATGTCGAAGCGCAGTTCACTTAAACAGGTCAGGCCAGCAAACCCGGTTCCAAAATCGTCGAGCCAAACGCGGATCCCGATTGCTGACAACCGGTCCATCAGCTGAACGACCTGGGGATTTCCGCTGATCTGCCCTCCCTCGGTGATCTCCAGAGCAAGACGGGAGGGGTCGATCGCTGCGGCCCTGACGATCGCCTCAACGACGTCAACGAAGTTGGGATCCTCGATTTGCCGCGAGGACACGTTGACGCTGATGACGGGCAGTGCCGGTTCAGTAGCGAGGAGATCGCAAGCCTCATGTAGCATCCATTCTCCGAGCTCCATAATGACACCTGTCCGCTCGGCCACGGGAATGAACGTCTCCGGGGAGACGGACCGACCCTGTGGATCTTTTAAGCGCATCAACGCCTCGGCGCCCCACACCAAGCCAGACGTGACGTCGACGATCGGCTGGAAGACAGCCGAGATGCGCTGGTCAGCAATGGCCGTACGGAGCATCTCGGCAGTAAGCGTATCACCCGCGTCGGACTCGAGCATACGACGATCGAAGGTCCGGACGCAGTTCCGTCCGTCTCCCTTCGCTACATAGAGCGCGACGTCGGCCGCAGTGACCATTCGCTCGGGCTTGTCAGCGGCAACATCACCGGAGAAGGCCGCACCGACGCTGACGGTGATGCCCGAAAAATGGTCGCGGCGCGCCGCATGGACGATCTGAAGGCTCTCGACCGCCCGTCGAGTTTCCTCGGCGAACGCCGCAACTTGCTCCACAGAAACGGCTTGAAAGAGCGCAGCGAACTCCTCACCGCCAAAGCGTCCAAGGGTGAAGCCAAAGGGTTTGGCTACGCTTAGCATAGCTTGACTGACCCTTGCCAAACAGCGATCGCCCTGCTGATGCCCGTAGCAATCATTATATGACTTGAAGTAATCAACGTCGATCAGGATGACGCCGAACGACTTCCCTGACGCCTTGCTATCTTGCCAGAGCTTGCGTAATGCACCATCTATGATTCTGCGATTTCCTAGGCCGGTAAGGTCATCCGTCGTCGACAGACGAATCAGCTCTTCGCCCCGTTTCAAAATCTCCTGCTGTCGAATATCCGCCCGAAGTGCATTGATATAAACGCGGTAGCGCTCTCGATTGTACTTAAAGTTCAAAAATACCGTAAGCAAAAAGCTAAATATATATAGCGAACCAAAGCATACCGTGTAAGTCGTGTCTCTAACGGATCCAGTTGCCCAAATAAGGAAAGTCGCAGCGATCAAACCCGATGACAGCAGCGCAAATCTGAAGGTCAGATTGAAAAACAAGTTGGCAACCAACATGAATATTAATCCATACCCGGCATAATACAGCGTTGCCATCGTTTCTACGCTTTGCGCGGCAAGGAACAACCATGCGGCGAAGCCAAAGAAGACGCCAATTGCGCATTGAAATTCAAGAATACGGGTTCCTACGCCGTGTTGTGCTTGAAGCCAAATAGCTAATACGTAAATCGCACCTATAGTTATGCGAACTGGCAAAATGTAAGGAAGCATATCATGGATCAAAAATGCATCCATTACTCCAAACGAAATGTACAGTAGGCCGACAAGCTGACAAGCCTTGCGTAGCTCGATGCGCAGGGCCTTCGCATGTTGAACCTCGAAGGCCACATCGAGCTCGGGCGATCGGCGCTCGAACCAACGTTTTCGAAGCTCGCGATCGAGAAGATCTAGCGTTTCGCCCGTCATCGTTCAGGTGCCCCCATTCAACAGGTGCTACCAGCAGCGATTTCCCAAAACCCTAATGGATCGAACATACGCATCAACGCTCGTGCGCTGCCCTCCTGCGGGCAAAGGCATTCGCCCATTTTCGACCGTCGCCTGATACGACGCATCACCTACGTGGACGGATCAAGAAATCGAACTGGGCGAGAAATCATCCGCTGACCGAACGCGGTGACAGCGACGTGCTCGTGTAATTAGATGCAATCCGGTCACATCGTTAAGAAAAGGTGGCTGTAAGAAATTTCCACGCAGCTCATTTATGGACTGTCGGTAACGTTTCATTAACGATGACCCTGCGCCGTCGGACTCCCCGAGCATTGGCGCTTAAGGGCGATAAAGATATGTCAAACGGCGGAGCTGCGCTGTTTCGTGAACGTGATCTGCTTAGTAATTTCAGTTCTTTAAAATACGATCTACAGCAGTCGGATGAGACTCGACCGCTATATACGATTCCTCAATCATCATACCCGGTCGTATCTAGCGATGTACACCGAGCTCTGAGCGAAGTTAGCAATATGGCTTTGCCCGGTAATTATACCTTGATGACAGATACGATCATTGATCTTCTAGGACTACTTAAGGAAACATTCAGCCCTCGGACTTGGCGTGAGGCTGTCCTTCCCGCGGCACGAACCCATGCTGTTGCGAGTTTGATGCATGAGTGTCCCTTCACCCGACATTCGTATCAAAGGCCGCGCGGCTATGCCGGCGATGCCGGGTTGATCGACTTCGTCTATCGCCATCCGGCGGCAAGAGCGGCGCAAGAAGCTGCTACAGAAGCCGGACGCACCGTGATGGCATTCACCGTCAACGTAACGGCCTGCGAAGCGGTTCGAGAACGCCGGTCCATCCTCGCTGCGAAGATCGATGAAGCGGCCGCACGCCGCCGGTCACCCACAATTTTGTCGCTAGCCTGTGGGCATCTTCGTGAGGTGGAACTGAGCATTGCCCTGAACGAAGGGCGAGTCGGAAGACTGCTCGCGCTTGACCAGGATGCGGAGAGCCTAGCCGTCGCGGGCGAATACCGCGGCTCGGTCTCACACGCCATCGAGGTACAACAGGCAACTGTCCGGCAAATCCTGGCCGGTAGAACCGACCTGGGTCGTTTTGATCTCATCTATGCTGCCGGCCTGTACGATTATCTTGATGCCAGGGTCGCGGCACGCCTCACGAGGGTTTTGTTCGATCATCTTAATGGAGGGGGCCGGCTTGTAATCCCTAATTTTCTCTGGGGCGTCAGGGAGGAGGCCTACATGGAGGTCTTTATGGATTGGTATTTGCTCTACCGCACCTCTGCCGAAATCCAAGACTTTACGGACGAAATCGCGCCGGCGGCGATCCGAAGCAAGCGGTATAGTGAGGATGCGGCGAGTACGATCGGTTACCTGGAAATCGAGCGGATCTAATTCATTGGCGGTTTCCTCGTATGGCGCCTGACGGCCCGAGCAAAAAGCTCGGGTCTTCCGGCAGCCATGTGAACTTCGGTGCACCGACGATCCGAACGAGCATCCAGAAAGTCACCGGGTAGAACTCTGAGTGTGAAGCTGTTGCCGGCAGGCTGACGAGCATCAAGGCGCCAGCCTCGGCGCGACGCCGAAGCAGATGAAACATCCGGCGGCGCTCGAGGATCGCCCGCAGGTCATCAACCCGCTCGACAGCACCTCACGACCGGCCACTTTCGCGTCGGGCCTCAGGGCGACAAAGCCACCGACCAGAAAAGGGAGAGAAGGGCTCTAAAGAGTGCTGTTGGGGTGCTCGTGGCCCTCCGGGTCGTGCGCTTGATAGCCGACGCACCCGCAGCCCCGGTCGGCGCCGATGCCGTTCGTCAACTGAAGGACCTGGTCCACCGCGGAGCCCTTGGAATCGTCGTTGGCCAGCGCGCCGATCGAGCCCGCGAGGCGCAGGCGGTCGGGATGGCGATCGACCACGATGACCATGCAAGCGCGCTTGACCA
>NZ_JAKSYQ010000201.1:0-2075 GCF_022829665.1 Methylobacterium sp. E-041
TCCTGCGCGTCGACCGCCTCCGGGGTGCCGACCGGCTGCAGGAAGGTCCGGCGGAACGACGCGTCGCCGAGGCTTTGCAGGAGGGCGCCGCTGCGCTCGGCCGGCGTGTCGGGCAGCCGGTCGCTCGCCATCTCGCCGACGTTCAGCGAGGCCACGAGGTCGGCCAGCGCCAGCCCCGCCTGCCGGGATGCGGCCAGCGTCGCCAGGATGGGCAGCATCGCGTCGCGCGTCGGCAGGGCGGGCAGGACCTTGTCGCCGACGGCGACGTCGGAGCCGAGCAGGAAGCCGCCGTTCGCCTCGAAGCCGGCGACCGCCTTCGCCCCCGCCCGCCGCGCCTGCTCCATGCCGGCGATGACGAAGGGCGAGCCGACGCGGGTGCGCAGCACCTGCCCGAACCCGCCGGCCTGCTCGATCGCCGAGCCGGCGGTGACGGGCACCACCACCGCGTCGACGCCGAGATGGCGCGCGGTGATCAGGCCGAGCACGTCGCCGCGCACGATCCCGCCGGCGGCGTCCGCGACCAGCGGCCGGTCGGCGTCGCCGTCGGTGGTGACCAGGGCGTCGAAGTCGCCCGAGGCCATGACCTCGGCGATGAAGGCGACGTCCTCCGGGCGGTGGGCCTCGGTGTCGATCGGGACGAAGGTCTCCGAGCGGCCGATCGGCGTGACCTCGGCGCCGAACGCCGCCAGCAGGTCGGTGAGCAGGTCGCGGGCGACCGAGCTCTGCTGGTAGGCGGCGACGCGGATCCCGCTCAGGGTGTCGGGCGGGAAGACGTCGCCGTAGCGGCGCCGGTAGCGGTCGATCACGTCCGGGTCCGGCGTCGCGGCGACGGGGGCCGCCATGGTCCCGGCCGCGGCGACGTCGCCAAGGGCGGCGAGGATCGCGACCTCGTCGGCCTTGGTGATCTCGCCGTCGGGCCGGTAGAACTTCAGGCCGTTGCGGTCCTGCGGGATGTGGCTGCCGGTGACCATCACGGCGCAGGCCCCGCGCCGCATCGCCTCGAGCGCCAGGGCCGGCGTCGGAAGCGCGCCGCAATCGATCGCCGCGAAGCCCGCCGCGGCGGCGGCGGTGGCGACGGTGGCGGCGATGCCGGCGCTGCTGTCGCGCAGGTCGCGCCCGATCACCACGGTGCGGCCCGGGCAGCACGCCGCGCCGACGGAGCGGAAGAATGCCCCGGCATAGGCGTAGCTCGGCCACCCGACGAGGTCCGTCACCAGGCCGCGCAGGCCGCTCGTCCCGAACTTCAGGCTGCTCACGACGGCCTCTCCACGCCTCTCACCGATCGTCGACGACATTCTCTTACCGCGCGGATCGGCCCAGCGTCGCCCTGGCATGCTCGAGCACGTCGGCGAGCGCCGCGTCCCAGTCGGCCTTGGGCGTCCAGCCGGTGGCCTCCGTCAGGCGCGTCGCATCGCCGGCCGCCACCGGGATCTCCGACGGGCGCATCCGGTCCGGTGCGACCCGGACCTCGAACGGCACCCGCGCGTGCCGGCGCAGGTCGTCCACCACGCTGGCGATGCTGCGCGGCCGCCCTGAGGCGACGTTGAACACCGACCCGTCCGCGATGTCCAGGCCGCGCCCGATCAGATCGACATAGGCCCGCACCACGTCGCCGACCGGCAGGAAGTCGCGCTCGGCCGCGAGATTGCCCACCGCCAGCACCGGCGCCACCAGCCCGGCCTCGATCCGCGCGATCTGGCCGGCGAAGGACGGCACCACGAAGCGCTCGTCCTGGCCGGCCCCGATCTGGTTGAACGGCCGCAGGATCACCAGCCGCACCTCCGCCTTGGCCAGCAGGTCGCGCAGGATCGTCTCGCCGAACCACTTCGAGCGGGCATACGGCCCCTGCGGATCGGGCACCGCCGCCTCGGTCAGCGGACGGCCGGTCAGGAACGCCCGGCCGTAGACCTCGCCCGAGCTGACGAACAGGAAGCCCGCGCCGGGGGCGGATCGCGGTTCAAGGCCGGCAAGGACATGCGGGACCGGTTGAACCCGGCAGTGTCTACGTGATGCATAGGTCGGTGATTCGCAAATTGAGGCTGAACCAACCTGGGGTGGCGCGATTGATGGGGGCA
>NZ_JAKSYQ010000087.1:0-319 GCF_022829665.1 Methylobacterium sp. E-041
CCCTGTGAGCTCTGGCCATGAGCTCGGTCAATCAATACGGATATTTGCGAAATAACTACACCTATCACTAATTCTTAATCGCTCACACGCAGCCGAAGTGTGTCGCCGAAGCCGTTTTCGGGCATGCGGGCTGTCCGGCAAGCGCGGCACGGATGATCGACACGTTGCACCTCCCCACCCGCGCCCCTGCCCCGGCCGGCTCACATCGAGCGAGACCCAAGGCATCACCCGCACCGATTCGACCCATGCCTTCCGACGTCCAGGCCTAGCGCAATGCCCTCGAGGCTATGAAGCCCACGGTGCCGCCCTGTCCCAGCTT
>NZ_JAKSYQ010000208.1:0-585 GCF_022829665.1 Methylobacterium sp. E-041
GCGTCGCCCACCCGCCGCGCGGTGGCCTGGAACGTCGATTCCGACGCGTCCACCAGCCGCGCGAACTGCTTCGGCATGCTCTCGCGCGATACCGGCCACAGCCGCGTGCCCGAGCCGCCGCACAGGATCACGGGCAGGATAGCCAACGACACTGTGGGGGATTGCAAGACTCTATCCACGTCTTTCAGCCAGCCCATTGTTTCGTTCGGCCCAGGGTCGCCCTGGCGTGTTCGAGCACGTCGGCGAGCGCCGCGTCCCAGTCGGCCTTAGGCGTCCAGCCTGTGGCCTCCGTCAGGCGCGTCGCATCGCCGGCCGCCACCGGGATCTCCGATGGGCGCGGCCTGTCCGGTGCGACCCGGACCTCGAACGGCACCCGCGCGTGCGGGCGCAGGTCGTGCAACACGCTGGCGATGCTTCGCGGCCGCCCCGAGGCGACGTTGAACACCGACCCACCCGCGATGTCCAGGCCTCGCCCGATCAGATCGACATGGGCCCTCACCACGTCGCTGACCGGGAGGAAGTCGCGCTCTGCCGCTGACCTGACAGGCTGGCTCTGGACCGTGCTGATTGAGAGGATTAGCTTGG
>NZ_JAKSYQ010000221.1:0-438 GCF_022829665.1 Methylobacterium sp. E-041
TGGTGATGCTGCCCGCCACCCTGGCGCTGATCCGCGAGGGCGATGCCAAGAAGGGCGACGTGGTCGGCACCGCCCGCCTCGCCGGGATCATGGCGGCCAAGCGCACCCACGAGTTGATCCCGCTCTGCCATCCGCTCCTGCTCACCAAGGTCCGGGTCGATTGCGAGATCGACGACGCGCTGCCGGGCCTGCGCCTCACGGCGGAGGTCCGCGTGCAGGGCCCGACCGGCGTCGAGATGGAGGCGCTGACCGCCGTCTCGGTCGCCTGCCTCACGGTCTACGACATGGTGAAGGCCGCCGACCGCGGCATGCGGATCGAGGGCATCCGCCTGCTCGCCAAGGACGGCGGCCGCTCCGGCGCGTACCGCGCGGAGGACGCGGCGTGATGGCCCCCGGCGCTCATCCCTCCCCCCTCTGCGGGGGCGGGTGGCCCACGAA
>NZ_JAKSYQ010000224.1:0-675 GCF_022829665.1 Methylobacterium sp. E-041
CCGACCGCGGCATGCGGATCGAGGGCATCCGCCTGCTCGCCAAGGACGGCGGCCGCTCCGGCGCGTACCGCGCGGAGGACGCGGCGTGATGGCCCCCGGCGCTCATCCCTCCCCCCTCTGCGGGGGCGGGTGGCCCACGAACCGGGTCGGGAGAGGGGAACGCCGCATCCGGAGAGGTCGCACCCCTCTCCCGACCTTCGGTGCCGCGAGGCCCACCCTCCCCCGCGGAGGGGGGAGGGAGAAAACCGGAGCGCGTCCGGGACCGGGCGCGCTCGCGTGAGCTGCCTGATCCCCGTAGCCGAAGCGCTCGCGCGGATCCGCGCGAGCGGTCCCGGGCCGGTCTCGGCCGAAGAAGTCGCGATCGCGGAGGCGGCCGTGCGCACGCTGGCTGCCGCGGTCGGTGCCTCACGCCCGCAACCGCCCTTCCCGGCCTCCGCCAGGCATTGCTGCGCCGGCCGCGCCGCCGTCGCGACGCCGTGGGGCGCAGGTCCGGCAGCGGGTCGTCGGTCTCGCCATCGACCCGGACCTTGGTGGGCAGGAGCGGATGGCAGAGCGGGATCAACTCGTGGGTGCGCTTGGCCGCCATGATCCCGGCGAGGCGGGCGGTGCCGACCACGTCGCCCTTCTTGGCATCGCCCTCGCGGATCAGCGCCAGGGTGGCGGGCAGCATCACCA
>NZ_JAKSYQ010000229.1:0-2304 GCF_022829665.1 Methylobacterium sp. E-041
GTCGTACTACGACGAGGTGGCGCTCAAGGGCCTGCAGCTCGCCGCCAACGACTACGCCCGCGGAGTCGTCACCCCGGCCCAGCTAGAGAACATCCGCGCCTCAGCGCGCTCCCTCGTCGAGGACTTCGAGGACCATCCCGACGGCGAGCCGGCCGGAATGGACGCGACGGTCAACCCGAACGACACCCCGACGCTCGCCGAGCGCGCGCATCCGAAGAACGAGGCTGTGCCCGGTCAGGCCCCGGCCCGGGACGCGTTGCCTGAAGCGTGGCGCGGCGAGTTGCCGGTGCTGTGCCTTGCCGGACGCGGCCCTCTCGACGAGGCCTCCTCAGCAATGCTGGCGCAATTGCTGCGCAAGCACGGGCTTGGCGCCCGGGTGACCGCTTATCAGTCCGCCTCGCGCGAGGGCATACATGACCTCGACCTGTCAGGTGTGGCGATGGTGTGTATCTCCTACCTCGACATCACCGGCAACCCGTCGCACCTGCGTTACCTGCTGGAGCGCCTGAAGCGTTGGGCCCCGGCCGTGCCGGTGCTGGTCGGCCTCTGGCCGGAGGGCGAAGGGGTCCTGACCGACGCGGGGCTCGGACGGCAGGTCGGCGCCGACGTCTACGTGTCGTCCCTCCGCGGAGCCGTTGATGCCTGCCTCGCGGCAGCCGGTGGGTCGCCCAGAATGGCGGGGGGATCGATCACGGCACACGCGGCGTAAAGACCTCGTCGGGCTGCCCCGCGTGCGGGGTCAGGCCCCCGGCCTTCCCCGCGATCCCTGCAAGGTCACGACCTTGCGCAGGATCCGGGAGAGTTCCTCGACGGAATACGGCTTGTGCAGGAGTTCAAATCCGTACGTGCCATTTTTGGCCAGCACGTGGCTGTAGCCTGACGTTAGCACCACCGGCAGGTCGCGGTGGCGGCGACGGATCTCGTGGCCGAGATCGATCCCGTCCATGCCCGGCATGACCACGTCGGAGAACACCACATCGAAGCGGCCTGTATCTTTTGCGAGTTCCGCAAGCGCTTGATCGGCGTTCTTAGCCCAGACCGTGGCGTAGCCGAGCTCGGCCAGGGACTGGGTGGCGAAGGCGCCGACGTCAACGTTGTCCTCGACCACCAGGACGCAGGTGCCGTGACCGCCGACGAGCGGTCCCGGCACCCCGTCCGCGAAGGCGGACGTCACCGGGTCGGGTACACGGGGTGACCTGACCGGTATTTTGGACCGAGCCAATTGAGAGGCTACTGCATGGTGGCGGCCATGGGTAGCCGGAAGGCCAGATTCGGGTAGCTGACGGGCGCGGGCGGCCGATAGCCCAGCGACGAATGCGGTCGGAGGCGGTTGTAGGTGGTTTGCCAGAGACCGATCACGATCTGCGCTTCCTTCAGCGAGTAGAAGATCTCCTGGTTTAGACACTCGTCACGAAGCTTGCCGTTGAAGCTCTCGCAATAGCCATTCTCCCACGGGGATCCTGGCGCGATGTACTGGATCTGCGAGCCAGCTTTGGCGACCCACTTGCGCAACGCCTTTGCGATCATCTCAGGACCATTGTCGCAGCGGATGTTCTCCGGGATGCCGTGCAGGCACATCGCGTCGGCCAGCGCCTCGATCACGCCGAGGCTGTTGATGCGCCGCGCCACCTTCAGCGCGAGGCAGGCACGGCTGTGCTCGTCGATCAGCGTCAGGATGCGCAGGCTGCGGCCATCGTGCGTCTGGGCTTGCACGAAGTCGAAGCTCCAGACGTGATTGCGGTGAAGTGGTCGTAGCCGCACGCAGGAGCCGTCGTTCAGCCACAGGCGGCTGCGGGGTCTATGTCGGCTGGGGACCTTCAGCCCCTCGCGACGCCAGATGCGCTGAACCCGGTCTTTGCCTACCTGCCAGCCGGCTGCCTGTAGCAGCGCGGTGACGCGGCGATAGCCGTAGCGTCCGTACTCGGACGCCAGGGCGATGATGGCCTGGGTCAGCTCATCCTCATCGGTCAGTACGGTGGGTACGTAGCGCTGTGTGCCCCGGTGCTGGCCGACGATCCGACAGGCGTGACGTTCCGAGAGGCCGTACTTCTCACGGATGCCGTCGACTGCCTGCCGGCGCCGCTCGGGGGCTACAAGTTTCCCGAGGCGACGTCCGCCAGCACCTGCTTCTCTAGAGAAAGGTCGGCGACGAGCCGGCGCAGCCGAGCGTTCTCGCGCTCCAGATCCTTCATCTTCCTGGCTTGATCGACCTGAAGGCCGCCGTACTCCTTGCGCCAGCGGTAGTAACTCTGCTCGGAGATCTCCGCCTCCCTGCATGCAAGGGCCAAACTCTTGCCCTGGGCC
>NZ_JAKSYQ010000234.1:0-343 GCF_022829665.1 Methylobacterium sp. E-041
CTCAGCGGTTGGCGGTGGTGACCGGGGAGGTGACGCCGCCGAGGGAGACCCAGGCGACGGCGTCCTGGCTCTCGCGCTTGATGAAGGTGTAGCCGGTGCGGTGCCAGGGCAGGATCTGGCTGGTCTTGTTGTCGAGCACCAGGTCGCCGCGGTCGGTGATCAGGGTGAGCACGGCGTGGCCCTCGCCCTTCTCGTCGATGACCACGGTCATCCGCATGGCGCGGCGCGGCAGGCCGGCCTTGGCCAGCAGGCTGCGCTTGAGCAGCTGAAAGTCCTCGCAATCGCCCGAGCCGTCCTCGGCCAGGTCCCAATGGTCGGGAACGCCGAGGTGGTCCATGTCGGT
>NZ_JAKSYQ010000092.1:0-6303 GCF_022829665.1 Methylobacterium sp. E-041
TACCGCCAAGTTCAGTAGAAATCTTTTCAAACTTGCCCTGAAATGTAGCTGGTCGACAGCAATCGTGACTGAGGAACGATCGGATCGTGCCTGTGGTTTCCCGCCGTGGCACCAACCCGGTGCCGCTGCAAGGAACCGGCCCCGATGACCAAGATCCGTTTCACAGCGTCTGCGGTCGCAGCCGCGGCCTTCGGTGCCGTTCTAATGTCAGCTGGTGCGGTTTCCGCCGCGACGCCCGCCCCGGCGCCGAGCCTCGTCCAGCCTGAGGCCCCGACCGTCCAGGTGCGGATGAGCCGGCGCTCGATGATGCGCCACCACACCATGCGGCGTCACATGATGCGCCGTGGCGGCGGCCGAACCATTGGAATGAAGAAGGGGCTCTGAACCTCAGACGCGGGGAAGCCTGCCGCCTGCATCGTCATTGGCCCACCCGGCTCCGGCCGCGGCGGGCTCTTTCGTTCTCTGTTAACCAGCCCGCGCTACGTCCCGGCCATCGAAGGGGTTCCTCTGGCCCTGACATCACCTCAGCCCGCCCGGTAACCGCCGTGGCGGGCTTTTTTGTGCCTGTACTACCCCTCGCCCGGATACACCCCGGTCGCCCGCCATATCCGAATTCGCAGGAGCCGGACCTGCGCGCGCCGCAGCGCCGAACTGGCATAGCCCCGAAGCGCTGGCTCGCCCGGCAGCCTCAGGATTTTGCGGTTATTCCGGCAGGTCCGGACAGCTCGAGTGCGCTGCGAGGCGATTTGTTCAGCAAGTGAGGCGCAATCGTACCAGCGGTGGAAGCCCTCGACGATTTTGCGGATCTCGGGGTCCGGTTCGTCCGTGATTTTGGGCCTATCCATCCGCATCGCGGCTTCCCCTGCGATCTCGGCCGGCACACTCGCTTAGCGAGCCTCCGCGCGCCAGCGGCTAGCGGGGAAACCTTGGGTTAGGATGAACGTATTTGGCTTGGGGACGGGTTCGGAAGGCAGCAGTGGCAGCATTCCAAATCACGGGAGAAGCTGATGGACGGCAGCACGCAGAACGAGGAAGCCGAAGCAATGCGGCTCGGCTCGGAAGCCGGGATGGAAGAGAAGCGCTTCGCGGGCGAATGTCCGTACGATCACACGGCGTTCGCCCTTCGGTTTGCCTGGCTGGACGGCTTCTCGAAGGGCCGCGTCGAGCTGGAGAAATCGACGGAGACCGAGCCGACAACCCGGGTCCAATAGCTAACGCTGAGTGTCGTCGCGTTGGCACATGGATTGCGTAGGCGTTCCAGGTGAAACACTTCCGCCTCACATTTTACTACCCGAGATAAACTCAGCCCGCCCGGCATCAGCCGCGGCGGGTTTTTCGTGCGCTCGACGGGTTTGCTGATCCGCTACGTCGCATGCGACTGCAAGCTGATGACGGAGCACACTCGGCGGGTGTCGAAGGCGTTGCGGGCTTTGAAGGCGGATCGAGTGGTGCGAGGCGTCGCGGATGGGCGGGGGAACCTACTCTGGCATACCAGCGCGCTTCATGACGCAGCAGGAGGCGCTTTCTGAGGAGGAGGCACCATTCCGAGAGCTTGTATATTTTGGACGTCAGGCACAGGCTTGCGTTCGAAGTCGGGCTTGTATGGGCATAGAGCTGGGAGCCCCCGCAGTAATCCTGCGCCACCGGCCAAAACCAATGGAAGTATGGTGTCCTTCGAGAGCTTTCCAACCTCGGGACTGGCCAATCCAATCAGAATTAATAAACTAGAGCAAAATGTAGACGCTCCATAGAGTACGTCCATCTTGTCCTTCATCATCGCGATATGGAACGAAGGAGTCTTATCGGTAAATATGTCCCAAATAGTATTTATAGAGAAAAACAGTCCTATCCAAACAAGATAGAACACCGTCATCTGATTTACATCAGGTGGAAAGAAGGCGATCTTTGCCCCCGCGGCAAGCGTGCTTGATACAGAGCTCCAAATCGCGAGGACCTTTTCCATATCGGTAGCTTAATACGGCTACCGATTGATAAACCAAGTGATCGCACCGCCAACAAGCCCACCACCTGCCGTTGCGGCGTCAATGTAAGAGGGCTTAAGCTGATGCAGCCACTCCTGCGCCGACGCGGCGGCAGCCACGTCATACAAGCCGAGCAAGGCAATGGCTGCCCCCGCACCAGCAAGGGAGCCCTTGCCGATCGTGACAACCGTCAGGAATGTCCGCCACGCTGCGGGGACTCTCATGTTAGGCTCAATGTCTCTCTGTGGTACGAGGGTCGTGGGCATGGCCGCCTCCTGGCTTCCATGTTTGACGTGCCCGCGGTTAGCGATCAGTTCATCCGAACCACCAACCTAAGGCTCATGTTCCGCCAAACATGAGCGCTGTCAATCGACATATAGGTAAGCGACGCTGACCTTTTCTAGGGTGCTCTGAGTGGTCTAGCGAGACAGTGAGTTTGTGCCATTCTCAATTTGATTGGTCTGAGAATGGGTTAGATCAGGCTGTCTGATTTGCCGCCCATTTATGCCGCACGCTGCCAATATCCCTTCCACTGCCGCGACACCGGGTGCGTGAGAGCCGCGTTCGTTGCCATAAGGTACTGGACGCCGTTGCTGACGCGTCGGTGATCCTCGTGCCTACCGCTGCGCTTCCCAAACCGGCACGCCGACAGGCCGCCCCGGGCGGTCCCGCCGGAAGGTCTGGTTCCCGTACTGGATCCAGGTGTCGCCAATCGCCTCGACGCGGCGGGCGTTGATCATCAGGCCGCCGCAGTAGTCGACGCGGACGACGCCGACGGTCGGGTGCACGCCGAACAAGTCGGTGGCCGTCCAGCCCAGGGCGACGGCGTCCTCTCCGAACCGATCGAGGAAGTCGATCGCCGCCTCGCGCATCTCCTGCCAGCGCTGAGCCGAGAACCCCGGACAAGGTGGCACCGTGGGCTTCATAGCCTCAAGGGCATCGCGCCAGGCCTGGACGTCGGAAGGCGTGGTTCGAGGCGGTGCGGGTGATGCCATGGATCTCGCCGGATGTGGGCCGGCGGGGATAGGAGTGCGGGCGGGGCGGCTCAACGTGGCTGTCGGCCGCCATCACCCCTGCCGCGCTTGTCGGTTGGCGAGGACGTCGGTGAACAGTTTCGACAGCGCGTACCGGCCCGACGCGTCGTAGACCTCGACGCTCCATCGGACCCGTCGCACGGCCTGCTGCCGAGCATTATATCGATCGCGACACGCTCGGCTTGGAAGCGCTTCAGCGCTGGATCGGCAGTCGCTTGCCCTGCAGAGGTCGGCCATGAGGTCGAAGCCGTCGGCTTAGGCGGAGCGCTTCAGCCTTCTGAAGGATCTGGCGCTGGTGGGTCGTAGCGCTCCCTGAGCTCGGCGCGCCCGCCTTCGGTGATCCTGTACTCGCTGCAGTCTGTTTTCGGGTCTGTGCGCCCCGTGGCGACGACTAGGCCCAGCACCTCAAGGCGTCTCATGTACGCGGTCACTTTGTAGAAGCTTGCGCCGGTCTGAGCCAAGGTCTGAAGGCGGTAGAGGCTGCCCGGTGGAAGCTTGTGCATCGGTCTGCAGCTCCTGGCTCAGCGCTGCACAGCCTCGATATCGTCCTCGTAGATCGAGTCCGGCTGACAAGCGTGCCACTGCTTCTTCTCGTCGGTCTGGCCTTTGCGACCCCAGCAGTAGCCGGCTTGTGCCAGGCGGCCACTGAGGCGATCTCGGAGACGGCATTGCTCTCGGGCGACGTCGGCATCTCCTGAGCCCTCACACGCCTGCGAGGCCTTCCTTTCAGCCGTCAGCAGCTCTGGGACAGTCGGCAGTTGCTGCTGTGCGCTGGCACTTCCGGCCATAGCGACGAGAGCGAGGGCGGTGAGGGCTATGCGCATGCAAGCAGGATAGCCCCAGGGATGGCGTTGTCGAGGCGCGTTGAGAGCACCGAGGTCCGCATCATGGGTCGACGCTCGACCTGATCACCACGCTGGCCTGGAAGCAGCGTAAGGGCGACGCCACCGAGAACGATGGCGTTTATGAGCTTGGCAACGCGCCTGCGCAGCCGGAGGCGGCGACTTGATGTAGAACCTTGATCGCTCAAAAGGCGTTCAAAGCCAGGGAATTCTGCATGAGTCCGATAGAGGTGCTCACTGAAGCGCGTTCGAGAGAAGTGCCTTGGCCTCTCATCGTGGAAGCCCTTCGCGAACTTATGTCGGCGGGCAGCGTCGACGACCAAGGCAGACCATGGGTCGAAGTAGCTGCGCATCTGACGGGCTATACAACAAGCCAACTGTGGATCAGCATTAGGACATATGCCTTCATTAAAAAATTTATCAATCTGAATAATTTGCCGTCACATGCCCTCGAATGGCCTATGTCAAATCTTGAGGTAATTACCCGCATTGCGAAGGCAAATGAATTTGAAGCCAAGAATATAGTTTGTGGCACGGATCGATTGACATTGCGGCAGTTACGCAACGTTTACGACCAAATCAAAAAAGAGCCCGGAAGCAAGATTTCTGCAATGAGTGCAGGTCTTCAATCGTCTAGATCATTTACCGGCAGATTATTTAAGAATATTTCCGAGCGCGATACACTTAAGAAAATTTTAGGCTTGGAGCAGAGCTCGCCACTTGGGCCACTCAAAATTTGGCCCGGACGGTATCCTTATTGCCATCCGAATTTTTACGTCGATTTCGTAATTGGTGACAAACTTCAAATTGCTGCATTCGAGGGGCTAAGGTTTTATGGAGATGTCAATTCACATGTCGCAACGAAAGCTGCGTTAAAAGCCGCCGTTGAAGGAACGTTCTTCGCGCAATACTATTTGTGTGCGCCAAATTGGGTGTCTATTGACGAGCTTGTTGCGCTCAGGGAAAAACTCGAACTTTTTAATGTCGGGATTATCCGTGTAGGCGAGGAAGGGGTGGATACAATTACTCACCCTCTTGGGCCCTCTTTACATGACCGGCAAGCCATCCTGTTGGAGGACAGTGCAATTCGAGCCCGATTGGGGATCAACCCCTAACGAAAGCCGAATAAAAAATGGCGTTGAAATATCAAAAGGCCCAGCTTCGAAGCTGGGCCTGGAGTGAGTCTCGGGCTCTTTCGATGAGCATGTGCGCGACCAATCGAGGCCGCGCACATATTAGGTTGGTTTAGAAGTCGCGCTGGACGCGGACCTTGGCCTGGAAGACGTCGTCGCTGACCGTGGTGCGAACGGCGCCGCCGGCGTTGATCGCGGCGATGCGCGAGTAGGCGGTCGGATCCTTGTCGGTGTCGATCACGCGGCCGTTCTTGACGCCGATCTGAGTGTAGAGGCCTTCCACACCGATATCGAGGTCCTTCACCGGCGACCAGATCAGGCTCGCGCCGGCGACGAACTGGTAGGTGTCGCGAAGCGCCTGGCTGAGCTGATAGAACCGGGTGCCGGGCGTGCCGACCGAGTTTGAACCGTACCCAGTACCACCGGTGAGCGTGAAAGCATTACCCTGACCGGCGCGGGCGCCGGCCGAGAAGCTCTGCTCGCCGTAGGAGCCGAAGGCGGCCGAACGCAACTCAGGCGACCAGTAGTGCAGGTACGAGCCGACCACGGTGAAGCTGTCAGAAAGCGACATCTGACCAGTGAATGGGTTGATCGTCGCATCGGAGAAGTACTGCGCGAACTTCTGACCCTGGATCGTGGTCGTGCTCTGGATGTACGAGCCGGTGTACGAGGAGTAGCCGGTGTACATCTGCGCGCCGACGCCGTAGGCGCCCTGCAGGTAGAGGGTATCGCCGGGGGAGATGAACGGCAGGTTGACCTTCACGCCGCCCTGGACCGCGTAACCGTACTCGTTGCTGGTGTGGGGGATGCTGACGTTGGTACCCGTGCCGGTACCGGCGCCATTGGCGACGTTGCCGACGTTCAGCTCGTGCACCGCGGCGGTGAGCTGGGCGGAGCCCCAGGCCGCATCGTAGCGCAGCGCGCCGACGAAGTCGGGCATCCGGTTGCGCTCGATGCCATCGACGAAGCTGTAGCGGGTCGGGTTCGCTCCAGTGTAGCCGATGAACACCGGGATCGGTGAGTTAGTCTGCCCGAACGCGGCGGCGGCCGTGTTGAGCGTCACGTTAGCTGCGTTGCTGCTCGGCGAGAAGATCGGCGTGCGGCGGAAGGTCGGGTCTTCGGCCGAGATCGTCGCCGAGAAGCCGTTGCCCAGCGTCGCGGTGTAGGCCAGCAGGTTGGTCGAGGACACGTCGGAGCCGGCGGTGGCGCCGGCCAGCTCGAAGTCGTGAGCGTAGAAGTCGAAGAACGACGAGGCGCGACCGGCGGTGAAGCCCGCGAACTGGATGAAGGCCTTGTCGGCGTTCACGTACTG
>NZ_JAKSYQ010000103.1:0-17870 GCF_022829665.1 Methylobacterium sp. E-041
GCGTTATAGCGCCCGTCGTTGACCACGCTGCCGGTGTTGGCCAGCGCGTCGGTGATGGTGCCGCCCTGCGCCACCGCGATCGAGCCGGAATTGACGATCCCGGCCGGCGCCGTGAGGCTGCCACCCGAAGCCACCGTCAGGCTACCGGCATTGGTGAGCAAGCCGGCGATCCCGTAGGCGCCCGAGCCCGTGACCGCCAGCGTCGCACCGCCGGCATTGCCGAACGTACCGTTGCTTGCGACCGTGCCGGTGACCGTGAACGTCCCGGCGTTGTTGGCGATGGCCCCGTCGATGCGCCCGGCCGAGGCCGTCACCGTGCCGGCGTTGCTCAGCCCGCCCGCGATCGTGCCGGAGGTGGTGAGGGTACCGGTGTTGGTGCCCCCGCCGTTCAGGCTGCCGGTGTTCGCAGCATTACCCGCGTTGGTCAGGCTACCCGCCACGCTACCGCTGTTGGTGAAGGTCGCGGCGTTGGCGACCGGGCCGGCGAGCGAGCCGGTGTTGGCCAGCGTGCCGGCCGACACCGTGGTGGTCCCGGTGTAGGTGTTGGCCCCCGACAACGTGAACGTGCCGGAGCCGAGCTTCACCACGCCGCCGCTGCCGGAGATCGTGCCGGCGTAGGTGGTCGAGGCGTTGCTTCCACCGGTGGTCAAGACGCCTGAGCCCAGGGTCACGCTGCCCAAACCGGCCAGCGAGGCGATGGTCTGGTTGAAGGTCGCCAGATCCATCCGTGCGCCGGATGCGATGGTCACCGCCGAACCGGTCGAGAACGCGTTGATCGCCCCTGCCTGCAGCGTGCCGGCGTTGACCGAGGTCGCGCCGGTGTAGCTGTTGCTCCCCGACAGGGTCAGCGTGCCAGCCCCGACCTTGGTCAAAGCAGTGGGACCCGTGATCTGTCCAGCATAGGCCGAGGACGTGCCGTCCGAGCCCGCCAACAGCGTGCCGCCGTTGGCGATCGTGGCGGCTGCGGTCGAGCCAGCCAGCGAGCCGATGGCGAGGCTGTTGCCGCCAAGATCGACCGCGCCGTCGTTGGTCAGCCGGCCGATGCCGGTAAGCGCACCGGTCACTGTGAACGTGCCACCGGCCTGGTTGGCGACCGCACCATTGACCTGCCCCTGCGCGTTCACCGTCCCGGCGTTGCTCAGCGTGCCGTTGACGATCCCGGTGGTGGTGAAGGTCCCGGCCAGGATCGTCGCGCCGCCGTTGATGGTACCAGTGTTGGTCGAGATGCCGGCGCTATTAGTGAGGCCGCCACCGACCGTACCGCTGTTCGTGAACGTGCCACTGTTAGCTACCACGCTGCCGATGCCGCCGCCGTTGCTAGCGGTGCCGGTGTTGGTCAGGCCGCCGGCCACTGTCCCCGCATTGTCGAAGGTCGCCGCGTTGCTCACCGAGGAGGCGAGGCTGCCGGTGTTCGTGAGCGTGCCACCGGCCACGATGGTCGTGCCGGTATAGGTGTTGGCACCTGATAGCGTCAGCGTGCCGGCGTTCAGCGTCAGGCCACCGGTACCGATGGCACTGCCGCTATAGGTGGTCGAGGCGTTGGTCAGCGTGAGCGTGTTCCCGCCCAGCGCGACGGCTCCGGCGCCCGACAACGTCATAATTGAAGTCCCCGGCGCGGTCACGCCGGCGATGTCGAAGCCTCCGTTGGCATCGACGAATACGCCCTGCGACGCAGCGATCGAACCAGCGCCGGACAGCGCGAGCGTCCCAGCAGAGATCGTGGTCGCGGCGGTGTAGCCGTTGGTCCCCGAGAGCATCAGCGTGCCCAACCCGGTCTTGGTCAGGGCCGTGGCGCCGCCGATCGTGCCGGCGTAGGCCGACGACGTGCCGTCGGACCCGGCCGTGAGCGTGCCGCCATCTGCGATCGTGGCGGCGGCGGTGCTGCCGGCAAGCGAGCCGATCGCGAGGCTGTTGCCGCCGAGATCCATTGCGCCGTCGTTGGTGAGACGGCCGATGCCGATCAGAGTACCGGTCACCGCGAAGGTCGCGCCGGCGTTGTTGGTCACCACGCCATTGATCTGACCCTGTGCCGTCACAGTCGCGCTGTTCGTCACTGCGCCATTCACGACGCTGCCCGTGCCCAGCACGAGCGTACCACCCGTGACGGTCGCCCCCCCATTAAGCATGCCGGTGTTCGTGCTCGTGCCGTCTGCGTTGGTGAGCAGCGAAGCCAGCATGCCAGTGTTGGTGAAGGTGCCGGTGTTCGTCACCGAGCCGGTGATCAGGCCGGTGTTGGACGACGTGCCGATGTTGGTAAGCGTGTTGGAGAGCGTGCCTGCGTTTGCGAAGGTAGCCCCCGCGGCCGTATTTACGGCTGATACGAGACTGCCACCCGAGGCAATAACGAGAGTGCCCGCTGTGACACTCGTGTTACCGGTGTAGTTACTCGTGCCTGACAAAGTCAGCGTGCCGTCGCCGATCTTGTTAAGCCCAATCGTACCGCTGGTGCTGGTGAGGGCATTAGCGATGGTCACGCCAACGCCTCCGTCGACGTTCAGGAAGCTTTGGCCTGGCGTCGAGAAGAGGTCGCCGGTCAGGTTGAGCGTGCCGGTGCCGGCAAGCTGATAGCCGTCGACAGTGAACTGCAGACCCTGGACGTTCTGATTGCCGGCCACGGCGGCCGTGCCCGCTGTGCCGCCGAAGATGCCGACACCTGAACCCCAAGCGCCGTTGACGTTGCTGGTCGGAGAGCTCGCCCAGTTGGTCGTAGCCGCATCCCAGATCGCGGTCCCACCCTGACCTCCGGCACTCGTGCCTGTCGTGTCGGTGCCGTCCCAAAACTGGATGGATTGGCCGGCATTGGCGATGAGCAAGTTCACCTGATTGGCGACGTTGGTGTAGACGGTAGCGCTCTGGGCGGTCGGCGTCGCGATCGTGCCGAAGCTGCCTGTCAGCGTCCCACCGTAGTTATACAGGCGGTAGGAGCCGGCCACGGGTGAGGCAGCTGCGTTCGTCGCGTTGACGAGGTTGAGCGTTCCGCCGAGCGTCAGGTTGCCCGCAACGTTGATGAGGTCGTTGCTCGATCCGCCGACAACGCCGGGGGAGCCAAGCTCGAATAGCGAGGTCGAACCTGCGTTCAGCGTGTAGTTGCCGTTTACCGTCAACGTGCCGGGTGAGTTGCCAGCCGAGATCGTGCCGCCGTTTGCGATCACCGAGCCCGCGATCGTTCCGGAGCCATGCAGCGTACCGCCCGTGTTGACGTTGACAGTGGTGCTGTTGCCGGCCGTGTCGCCGAACACCGCCCCGGTCGCGCCGGCGCCGCCGATCGACAGGATGCCGGCGTTCACGTTGGCCGTGCCGGTGAACTGGCCGTTGGTCGCGCTGTTGACGCCGTTGAGGATCGTCGTGCCGCTACCGTTCTGATTGAGCACGCCCGCGCCGGTGAAGGTGTTGGATAGGGTCAGGTCGACGGTGCGGTTCACGATCAGCACGCTCGCGCCGTTGCCGCCGGCGGCGGCCGCGTTGACGATGGTGAGGTTGCCGGTGAGCGTCCCGGCAGTGTTGCCGATTACCAGGGTGCCGCCGTCGATCTGCAGCGCGTTGGCGTTGGCGCCCGCCGCCGTCGTCGAGGCGATGGTGCCGGAATTGGTGAGCGTGGTCGTGCCGGTGCCTGCTACCCGCAGGCCGATCGCCCCCTGCACCGTGGTGCCGGCCGCCACCGTCGCGGTGTTGCCGGCGCTGTTGCCGGTGAGGAAGATGCCGGCATTGCCTGCGCCCCCCGCGGCGACCGCGCCGTTGGCGGTGACCGCCACTGCGCCCGTTGTCCCCGTCGCGACCACGCCCGACCCGTTCGTCGTGGCGATCGCACCAGCCGAAACTGTTACCGTACCGGTGCCCGCGGAGGTCGTGTTGATGCCGGTGGCGACCGTGCTGATGGCTCCTGTAGGGTTCACGAGGATGGTCCCGGCGCTCGCCGTGTTGGTGATCCGCGCGTCGATACCGATGCTGCCGACCGCCGTCGTCGTGATCGTGCCGGCTCCGCCCACCGTGACCGCGCCCGTGCCTGCTCCCTGAGAGTAGGCGCGGATGCCTTGGTTGCGTGCGAGGATCGATCCGTCAGCCGCAACGGACACGGCTCCGGAGCCGGTCGCCGTGGCGAAGATACCGGACTGCGGTGCAGTTCCACTCCCGATCGTACCGCTCGCGGTGGTCGTCACGGTGACGTTGCCCGCGCTTCCGGTCGACTGGGTAACGATCGCGTTCGTAAAGGCGCCGCCCGTCACCGAGATCGCGCCTGTGTTGCTCACGGATACACCGCCTGTACCGGACGTGATCGCGTTGATCCCGGTGGAACCGGTCACGCCCGTTCCATGCTGGATCGCGGCAGCGTTGTTGACCGTGATAAGGCCTCCAGCACTGTTCGCGTTGATCGCGTTGAAGTTTCCGTTCTCTACAATCGTGCCGCTACCGGTGTTGATCGTCACCGTACCAGCGTTAGATGCCGCGTTGATGGCGCGACCGCCCGCCGTGATGTTACCAACCGCAACCGGCAAGGCCGTCGTGCCGACCGTCACGCTGCCACCTCCGGCCGTAGTCGCGTTGATGCCGATCGTCCCCGCAGTGATCTGACCTGAGCGCGTCACTAGGATGTTGCCGGCATTGGCTGCGTTCTCGATCACAGCCTCAATACCGACGTTGGTGTTGCCGACCGTGGCACCTGCCCCCTGAACCGTAACGCCAGAGCCGGTGCCGGCCCCCGTGCCGCGCTGACGGGCCGAGATGCCGGTGTTGCCCGTCACCGTGGCAGCCCCGCCAACGATCACCGCCCCCGTACCGGAGGTCGTGTTCGTCGTGTTGTCCACGAGCGCCCGCACGCCGTAGTTCGTACCCATCACCGCGGCATCGACCGTCACCGAAGCGGTGCCCGAGCCGAACGTACGCGCGAAAAGGCCGTAGTCGGTGGGCACAGCTACCGCGCCGACCGTGCCCGCGCCGGAAGTCGTCACGATGACGTCGCCCGAGGCACCCCTGGACTGAGCGAAGATGCCATTGCTGAAGGCACCGCCTGCCGCGCCAATCGTACCAACGTTCGTCACGAGGACGCCGCCGGTCCCTGAGGTCAGGGCGTTGATCCCGGTGGAACCGGTCACGCCCGTTCCATGCTGGATCGCGGCAGCGTTGTTGACCGTGATAAGGCCTCCAGCACCGGTTGCATCAATTGCGTTGGCGTTCCCACTTTGGATCGTCCCGCTGACGGTGTTGACCGTGACGGCGCCGTTCACGGCGCTGGCTGCGATGCCGTTGCCACCGGCGCCGGTCACGTTGTCGCCCGTCACGATGCTGATCGTGCCGGCGCCGCTCGCTGTGACATTAATGCCGTTTGAAGCGCCCGCAACAGACCCAAGAGGGTTCGCTGCGGTACCAAGCGTAACGCTACCTGGACCGTTGTCGGAATGAATACCCTCCTCGGTCGTGCCGGTAATCGAGCCGTTCCCTGTGATGAGAAGGTTACCCGTACCCGTACCGTTGCCGGAGAAAATGCCGTACTGACCGACGATAGCGCCTGTGTTCGAGATTGTGCTGCCGGTTTTCACATAGATGCCGCTGGCACCGCCATTACGGCCCGTGATCGTGCCGGTATTGTTGACTGTTCCGCCGTCGACCCGGACGCCGTCCTCGACATCCGATGACGTCGGGGTAATCGTGCCGCTGTTTGTGAAGGTCGCGCCGCTAGCGACGTAGACTGCGTTTGCGTTGCTGCCCGCGTCGAAGGGCAACCCAGCTGTTGTGAGCGTGCCACCCGATCCCAGCACGAGCGTGCCGGCGTTCGCCTCCAAGGTCACGCTGTTGAGTGCGCCGGTGAGCGTCTGAGTGCCTGGACCGATCTTGGCGAGCACACCGGTGGTGTTGCTGTTGATCGCGCCAGCGTAGGTGCCGTTCGTGGTGTTGTCGCCGCCCACCGTCAGTGTCGTGCCGGCCGCGATGTTAACCGTGCTGCTGGCGTTGCCGCCCGAGAGCGAGCCGATGGTCTCGCTGGTCATCGCCTGCAGCATCGCCGCCGTGCCCGCGGCGTTGCCGAACATCACGCGGCTGGTATCGGCGATGGCCGTGCCGGCGGCGTTGTTCAGTGCGAGAGTGCCGGCATTGATCGTCGTCGCGCCGCTGTAGGTGTTGACGCCGGTCAGGGTCAGCGTGCCGGTGCCCGACTTGCTCAGGCTGCCGCCCGACGAGGTCAGCGCATTGGCGAAGGTGACGGCCTGACCGTTGGTGTCGATGCTGTAGGCTTGGTTGGCGCTGGTCGAGAAGCGGCCGGAATAGTCAGTTTGGTTGGCGCCACTGTATTGAAGCGTGCCGCCGGTGAAGGCGAGCGTGCCGGTCGTGCCGAGTGCCCCCGCGCTGCCGGCACTGAGGATGCCGCCGGCGAAGGTAGTGCCGCCGGTGTAAGTGTTTGCCCCCGTCAGCGTCTGCGTACCAGCACCTTCCTTGATCAGGATAAGCGGTCCGCTTGCATCCTGGATGGTGCCGGCGAACGTGCCGGATCCACCGGCGACGCCGACCGTTGTGGTGCCGATGGCGCCGAAGCCGCTGAAGCCCCCTTGCAGCGTCCCGGCACCAGTCAGCGCGTTGACGCGGATGATCCCCTCGACTCCGTCAAAGGTCGCGCCGGACGCGATGTTCAGGCTGCCCCTATTGTTCGTATAGTCAGCTAGGAAGCTACTGCTGCCCTCAAGCGTTCCGGCTCGAACGTCAACCAGGCCGCCCGCGTCGAGCGCGATGGTGACGGTGCCGTCGTTGCCACCGAAGGCAAGCGTACCCGTTCCGGTTTTCGCAAGGGTGCCCGCACCGCTGAAGGTGTTGCCGGCCTCGAGAATTCTATTACTCGCCGTGACGTTCAGCTCAGCTGTGGCATCAGCGCTGATCGCCACGGTGCCACCGGCGCCGAAGGCTTTGCCGCTGTCCAGCGCCGTGAGTATGCCGGCATTGATCGTCGTCATGCCGGTGTAGGTGTTGACACCGGTTAGTATGAGCGTGTTGGCGCTGTTCTGGATAACTCCGCCAGCACCGGTGATAATGTTCGCAACAGTGGTGCCGCCGGCGGCGGCATTGAGCTGCAGCGTCCCGGCCTGGATGAAGAGGTTGCCGGTGATGGTGCCGCCAAGGTTGAGCACGTTAGTGCCGGACAGGAAGGTCGCCGCGTCGCCCTGCGTCGAGCCGGCCCCACCCTGGAGTGTGCCGCCGTTCAGGTTGATCGTGTAGGCGGACCCGATGACGCCGGCGCCGCCGCGGCCCTGCGCGCCCCCGGTGGCGCCGTTGGCGTCCCCGCCCGCGCCGCCGGTACCGCCGGCCAGCGTTGAGCCGGCGGCGAGGTTGACGGTCGTGCCCGCTCCCATGAGCAGGGCAGCGCCGCCGTCGCCCCCGGTGCCGCCGACCGAGGCCACGCCGCCGCCCGCCGCGCCGCCCTGGCCGCCCTGGCCGCCTGTAACCGTTGAGGGCGTGCCAGCATTGAACAAGGCCTGACCGCCAGTGATGACGTCGAGAGCCCCACCAGCGCCGCCGCCGCCGCCACTTCCGGTCCCGTTACCGCCGCCGCCGCCGCCGCCCGTAGCACCGACGTAGTTTCCGCCGAAAGCCGCGCCCGGTGCCCCGAAGATGAACAGGGGCGCCGCGCCGCCGCCACCGCCGCCGCCGCCGTTCGAGCCCGCAGCAGCTCCGGTGCCCGTGCTGCCTTGTGCAGCAGCGTAATCGTATGTCTGGGGGCTGGTCTTGGCCCCTCCGCCGGCTGCGCCGGTCGCGCCCGCGCCGTCCGCCCCGGCGCCGCCCGCCCCGCCGCTGATGCCTGAGCCGCCGCCGCCGCCGCCCGCGCCCGCCGCCGTCCCCGGTCCGCCGGTGCCCCCGGCCGCGGCGGTATCGGCGCCGGCCGTACCGCCGCCCGTGTCGCCGCCGACGCCGCCCGCCGCATAGGCCGCGCCGGCCAGCGCCAGCGCAGGAACCGCGGCCAGGGCGATCGTCCGCCACCACCGCCGGATCCGCGTCACCGGCCTGCCCAGCCGGGTGCGCTTGGTCGCCTTGTGGCCGAGCCGCGCCAGCAGGACGGCGGCTGGCTCGACCGCAAGAGCCAACAGCCGGGCCGTCCGTTTCCAGACAAGGGCCAAGGCATCGGCGCGGTGCAGCACACTCGGGCTGGCCTCGACCCGAACGGCGATCCCCACCAGCGCCGTCGAGGCCACGTACGCCTGATGCAGCGCGCGCCCGTTCGATGTCCGCTGTGCCATGTGCCCGCATCCGCCCTAGCTAACGGATCGCAGCCCCTAAGGGGTCGGCCCGCTCAATTCTGCTCCTTGATGCAGATACAAGCGGGTCAAGAGAAGAGTCGTGCTATGGCTAACCATTATAAAACCTATGGTGATGCCTTTTAACCACAAAAGCATCAGGAAATAAATTTTCCCCGCCGAGAAGATCAGGATTTATTCCGGCGCAGCATTTGGACGCGTATTCATTCGAGGTGTAAATCTATATCTAGGAAGTCACGCATTATGACGATGGAAGTTCTGGTCTGTGACATGCCGCGCCGCCCACTCATCCGCCGTCAGTTCCGGGCCGGTGCCGCTGAGGTACGCGAACGACGTAGCTGCGTAGGTGGAGGTCAGAGCCACGGCGCGGGAGCGCCCCTGAGCATGGCGTCGTAGTCCGCAGCGATCTCCTTCAGCGTCCGAGTCGTGTAGTAGGCCACCTGCTGTGGGGTACGCTCGCACGGCTCCCCCAGAAGGGCTTCATACCGGAGCCGGGCGGCCTCGATCTCATCGGGCGTGTAGTGCCTGAGCATGATCTCTCCGGTAGCTTCCAGGGCGGCCAGGCGCTTGCTGAGGATGGTAGGCGTCATAGGCTCACCCATTCCGTCGCCAAGCTGATCGCCGTCTCCGCGTCCACAAGGTAGGGGTACGCCTGGAACGCCTCGGGCATGTCCGCGATCAAGGACCGGATCGCCGCCTCATTGTGGTCCATTCCGGCCGATGGTCCACCGTTCCGCTGGCTTAGGAGCAGCGTGACCGCCTCGCGGTGCCGGCAGTTCCACTCAATCAAGGCGGTCCCCTCGGCCTGCATCGCGGCCTGCATCTCTCTGACGTGATCGTAGCCGAGCGCCCGCGCCACGCCCTCGGCTATGGACTGCTTGGCCCCGAGGCCGCCAGCGTGGACGGCCAGGAGCAGCAGCAACAGTCGGATGCCGGGGGTGAAGGTGTTGGTGGCGGCAGGAGGCGGAACGGCCTGCCCTTCGAGCCGGGTCAGCCGGGTCATCAGGTTCGCAGTCATGGGCGCGCCTCCGCGGGCTCGGCCGGAACGCCGTAGGCGGTGAGGGCGCGGGCAAGGGTGCCGCTGTCGTCCGCCTGGGGCCAGTCAGGGTTCTGCGACTTCGCCTCGGCCCACTCGTTCAGAGCGGCAGTCATCACCTTGGAACCGCTGCTCTGCGGATCAGGGCAGGCATCCGCCCCGTACCGTGCGCAAAGGGCAGCGTCCGCCCCTTCGATCCGCTGGCCCCACTCCTTGGGGTTCGCTTCAGCCTGGGCATCCATGTCGTCGTGATCGGCATACCCGAGCGCCCGAGCGAAGCCGTCGCTGAAGGAGTCCTCCGGGTGCGACGGTGCCGACGCCCGTGGCCGAGGATAGCCGCCGAGCGCAATGGCGACGGCCCGGAGCCAGACCTGGGTCAACTCACAGGATACCGGTCCCTGGCCGGCACGCCCTGCCTGTCCGGCTTCCAGGCGGTTCAGACGCTCGATCAGCTTCGGGGTCATTGCACGTTCCTCGGCCGGTCCAACTGGAAGGTGAAGGCAGCGCAGGTCTTCGGCCACTGCCCGGCTGCCCCGGCCTGTGCACGCGCCTCCTCCGTCAGGATGGCGGGAGACAGATCCCGCGGCGGCTCGCCCTCGGCCATGCAGTAGGCCCCAACGTTCATCACGAAGGCGTCGTCGCCGTCGTGGATGGCGTGGCCGCGGGCTTTCAGGAAGGCGACGATATCGCTGAGCGGCGTCCTAGGCGGAGCCTCGACCTGAAAGACGAGGTGCTTGCTGGTCGGTATCGGCGCGCACCCTGCTTCCAGGCGTGTCAGCCTATCTATCGTACGCAGCGTCATCGGCGCCCTCCTTTGCTGCCTGCTGTCTCTTCCAAGGCAGCAAGACGCCCAGCGAAGTCGACGGCTTCGATGGCCTTCACGTGCGCATCAACGAGCTTGGACAGTTCGGCGGCCTCGCTTGGAGTGATCTCGCCGTCGGCGACACCCTGCATCAGAGCCTTGGTCGCCTTGGTGAGGTCGGCTGCCGTCTCGATCTCAGGAAGAGTGAAGGTGATCGGCCGGTCCTTCCGAACCGGCATCAGCCGATCCATGCACATCCGCAGCGCGACCGTGTCGCCGCCCAGGGCCATCTCTATTGCCCGACGGGTCAATGCCTCGCTCTCGCCATCCAAGATGGCTTGCAGGGCCAGGGTCGAACGGTTGCGGGCGCCCCTTGGGCGGCCGCTGGGATTGCCGCTTCGGCCTTGCTCGAATGGCCGACCGTCACCCGGCATAGGCATCTCCTAGGCGCGAGGATGGCTGTAAAAAGCAGCGGCGAAACAGCCAAGCCCTCATCTCAACTGCTCCGGCGTAAGGTCCTTCAGCGGCAGGTCGGTCGGCCGCCCATCCTCGGCACCAACGACGACGCGGATGATGTTCAACGCCTTCGCATCAAGGGGATGCCCCCGCTCGCGGAGGAACGTTGCAGCATCACCTGCGCTCAAGCCGTGAGGCCCTTGGACCATGAAGCGGCGTACCGCGCTTGGCGGCTTTGCGATGATCGCGGTTTCAAGACGCCCGAGGCGAGTTAGAAGGTTTTGCATGTCAGAGCCTGCCTGAAATTATCACAAAAATAGATGGTATCAAACTACAGGAACGGCGGATCTTTGAAATACCCACGGTACTTCGTTCATCCAAGCCGTCACGGCATGATTGGCATGCACCTGTCCTCGCAGCGAAGGCTTTGGAAGGCTTCGCGGGCGAGCCTTGGCACACGACTGGCTGTCGGAAGAAACTGTACCCCACTGTTGGCCGCGGCGATGATGGCAATGGTGCATTTCGCTGAAGACCGCCTACATCGCTCGCACTTCACCGGAGTGCGAATGATGAGCAGCGGACACGTCTACACCTTCGCCGAAATCGACGGCACGCGGCTCGCAGCAACGGCGGATCGGGATGGGGCGAACCTACCAGGCGGTCCGAGCGGTTGGCGTCGGCTCGCCAAGATGGACGCCAACGAGATGGACACGATGTCGGGGATCGTCGGCCTCGGAAACGCGGCCGACGATCCTAACCGATATCCGAGAGAGAGGTCTGTTCCTGACGGCAGCGAAGGATGCCGATTGGGTGACGCCAGCGTTCACCGAGGCGGATTGACGGGCGAGGTTTGGGTCGCGGCCATCACTTGACAGCGGGGTCCGATGCCGTCGGCATGTCGAGGAACGCCACCTTCAATCCGGCGGCGAGACCATGAAGGGCTGCCGCGGCGGCCTGCTGGCGAACCTCTCGGGCGTCGTCGCGGACCTCGATGGTAACAGCGGCCATCATGGCGGCTTGGCGGGCGGCCTGAATGCCGGCGACGAAGGCGGCTTGCTCGCGCGGGGTCATCGGGTCTTCCTCCGATGGGGGTTAGTTCTCTCGACCGCGGCGTGTAGGCGATCGATGATGCCGGATAGCCAATCGGCTTCGGCGTTGGTGAGGCGGCAACTACGCTCCCAGTCCTTGAGGCGGTCGCGCTCGCCCTTCGTCAGGATGCGACCGCCTTGCGACTTGGGGAGCGTCCAATCGAGCATGAGGGCGTGCTGCGCGACGGTACTCCACGGCTCCATGCGGTCTTCCCAGAGTTTCCGGCCCCAGGTGCGCGCGGGTGCGTCCGGCGCCCTGCGCGCTGCATCGTGGGCGGCGGTCTCCTGAGCGGCCTCGGCCATCACGTCAGCGAACGTAGAAAGGTCGAAGGGGCGCGGGCCGCTGGCCGACGCCTTCACGGCGGCGGCAAGAGCGTGCCAGTCGAGGCCAGCGGCGGCGAGCGTCCGGCTGATCGCTCGCACGGTGTTGATGATCTCCCCATCGTGTTCGCTGCCGAGGCGGGGCAGGATCTTGGCGAGCTTCGCGGCGGTCTCGGCCGGGATCATGACTGTGCTCCGCCGACGATTGGCTGACCGCCCGCGTAGGCTTCGAGGTCAACAGCGCGGATGTACGTCACGCCGTCCCGCTTCCGAGCCGGTAGCGCGCCGGATGCGATCAGTTCGTAGAGCTTGGTCCGGCCGACCCCGAGTTCCTTCGCCGCCCCGTTGATCCGGTAGGCGGTCGGGCGCGATGCCGGTTGCTGAACCGCCTTCGATGGCTCGGGCTGAGGCGACGGTACGGGCGCGCTGATCCGCGTGCGCTCGGCCTCAGCCAGCAGCACAGCCTGAACGGCGATCTTGGCCTCGCGCTCGATCACGCCCCGGATGAACGACTCCGAGAACATGCTTCGTAGGGCCGCGATCGTGGCGTCCGCGACGCGGGCCGCGGTCTCGTCCACGAGCCTGTCGAGGTCAGAGGGCTTGGCCGGGATAGAGCGGCCCTTCATGCCTTGTCCTCGTTCAAGCGGTCAAAGAGCGCTGCCAATTCCTCATCAGCAACATCCCAGGTCGCATCGCTCGGAAACGCGTAGGAGACGGACGCGCCGTCCGACCGGCGGATGATACACCAAGCCGCGAAGCCGGCCCGTGGCGGCACCTCCCATCCTGCGATTTCGGCAGGCGTCTCTCGACGATGGCGATACTTCCAGCCCGGATTGGCCTTGAACCACTGCTGATCGAGGTCGGTCGCTGGCATCGGCGGTTCCGCGTTATTGGAAGTCAGTTCGGTGAGGATCATCGGCACACCTTCCGGACCACAAAGCCGGTGCCGTCGAGCAGGGCCAGGATCTCGTTGGCCTTGGCTGCGGCGAGGCTTAAGGAATGAGGGGCAGCCTGAGGGATGAATGCCGTGGCTGAACGGATCGCTTGGCAGCGGGTCAGCATCGGTTCAGCGACTGAGGTGCAGCCTTCGGTTTCGCCGGCTGCCTGAAAGCGATGCCGGGCGCTAACGAGGTTGAGGTCATGACGCGCATGAAGGTGCTGGGAATAGCCGCTGTGATAGCCGCAGGGCTTGGTTCGGCGACCTCGGCGAATGCCGCTCCCCTCTTGTCCGGCCAGATCCGCAGTGATGCGGTGATCGAGTTCGTGGCTGGCGGATGTGGCCCCGGCTTTCATCCAAATCCGTGGGGACGCTGCCGGCCGAACGACCGCGGATACGGCTTCGGTGGTGGTCCTCGTGGGTACTATGAGGGGCGGCCAGCATACGGCTACGGCGGCGGGTATGGTCGTCGCGGTGGCGACTACGAGTACGGCGGTCCGCGCCGGTTCTACGGCGGCTATTAAGGTCATCAGGGCTGGCGGTCTTTCGGCTGCCAGTCCACAAAACTGTAATTGAAGGCAGCATGCTGGCGCAGGGTCATGGCCGCGACTTTTGGACGTCGCCAACGGTCTGAGGGGAAACGCCCGCCCGGCGAGTGATTTCGCGATCGGTGATGCTGTGACCGAAAAGGTCCAGCACGTCGCGGTGTTTGTCGGCGTTGGTTCGGTGCGGGTGTCCAGATTGGACGTCGCCTCAGCCGTCATCATACCTGCTGCGTGGGCGAGCACATCCATAAGGCCAGCAGCGGCAGCCTTCTCGCCCGGGCTATCAGTACGGTCGTGAAGCGCGCGGACCTCGGCGAAGGTTTCGAGGCCAGCGGTCATTAGCCTACCCTTTGAAACTGCGCAGCGCGATCCGCCCCGTTTCCGTGGACGATCCCGATTTCGGCGAGGACTTGGGCCGGAACCTTCGTCCGCGGGTCGTCAGGCGGTTCAGTGCGCTGCTGCCAGGGCCAGTGGCCGCCGCGGGCTTTCCAGTCCTTCACGCGTTCACGCCAAACATCGGCCGAGATTTCTGACGAAGATCCTGCTTCCACGACTTTCGGGGCGTAGTCCCGCCAGCGTTGCTGATGGAGCCAGGCGTCAGCAGTCTTCACGAACTCGCTGCCGACCTTGCCGATGCGCTCTTGCTCGGCAGCGTAGGCCTTCGTGCCAGCAATGATCTCGGCAGGCGTCGCGCCTCGTCGTCGAGCCTCCAGCCAGCGCTTCCGGGCTAGGGTCGTTGGGAAGACCGAGCTACGCTTCGGGTAGGCTGCCTTGAACTCGGCGAAGCCTTCCGGGTCCTCGTCCCCTGTGGGGACTATAGGGGTAGATTTAGCTTTAGCTTTAGCTGCTTTCGTTTTGCTTTCCATTTCCTCCTCAATCGCAGAACCTAATGCCCCCTCCTGATCGTGTAATTGCAATGGCTTAGGCCGTCCACCTTTCCTCCCGGCGGCGCGTTTCCGCTCGACTTTTTCGCTGACGAATTGATGCTCGCGAGCGACCTGTTGGTTGCTCCAATTGCCATTTTCCAGGACCCAATTGGCCAGCACGATTGGCTTCAGAACAGCCCATCGCTTCAGGGTGGTCCCGAGCATCCGGGCGAACCGAGCGTCATCGTCGGGCAAGCAGCAGCCAGGCGAGCGCCAAGCGAAGATCTGCAGGCGGAAGTAGGCGCCAGCCTCCTCGTTCGTCATGTGGGCGGTGTCGGCGATGTGCCGGTCGACGCCCACCGGCATGGTCGGAAGTGAACTCATCGAGCCGCCTCCGCCAACACATTGCAGGCGACATCGCAGAAGCAGGTGATCCGGATCGTCGGACCGGAGCGCTGCTTCAGGATCTCGATCTCAAGCTCGTTCTGGCAATCCGAGAGTCGCATATCCTCCTCGTCCGTCCGGCCGACCTTGTGCTCCAGGTAGTAGGACTCCCGGAACAGCCCGAGCACCACGTCGGCATCCTGCTCAATCGAACCGCTGTCCCTCAGGTCGGAGAGCAATGGGCGCTTGTCGGGGCGCTTTTCCACTTCGCGGTTGAGCTGGCACAATCCGACGACGGGGATGCCCAGCTCCTTCGCCAGTCCCTTCAGCCCGGAGGAGATCTCGGTCATTTCCTGAACCCGGTTACCCGAGTAGCGCTTGGACGGCCGGATCAGGCCGATGTGGTCGACGACAATGGCAGCCAGCGGCTTGCCCTGTCGTTCGGCCTGCAGCCGCATCTGCCGGGCTCGGGCGGCGATCTGAGCTAGCGTCAGACCGGCCTGTGGCTCGATCCAGACTGGAATGCCGGCGCAGATGCGCTGCGCTTCGATCAGCCGCTCCATCGCCTCGTTCGAGAGGCAAGTCGCGTCGGCGATGGCGCGATACGAGATCACCTCCCGAACCCGCGGATCGTAGGCAATGGCAGCCATGACGCGCTCGCTGAGTTCGTCCCCGTCCATTTCTAGGGAAAAGAACCCGACGGGGCCGGAGTGCCGAGCTGCCGAGATCGCGACGTGCAGACCGACCGTAGTTTTGCCCATGGCCGGGCGCCCGGCGAGGATGACGAGCTGTCCCGGACGCATCCCGAGTGTCGCTGCATCAAGCCTTGGTATGCCGTACGGCACGCCACGAGGGGCGGTCCCCTGCCGGATCTGGTTGGCCCGGGCGAGGACGTGGGCGGCGCTGGCACCGAGTGAGACCCGCCGAGCGTGCTCGGCGAGGGCGGCGCTGGCCACCGCGTCCAGCGCCTCGATCATGCTACCGGCGGTCTCGGCCGGATCATGAACGGTGCTGCCCGTCATCGCCGCGATGCCGATTTGCGCCGTCTCGAACACAGTCCGCATCCGTGCGGCCTGCGCGATGAGGCGTGCATAGCTCGGGGCGTTGCTGACGGTGGTGGCGCCGTGCATCAAGTTGACGAGGTACTGCCCGACCGTAACGCCGCCGAGGTCGGCATCTCCCAGGACCGCCTTCATCAGCCCCAGGTCGATCGCCTCGCCGGCATCGCGACGAACGACCATCGCTGCAAAGATTTGCTGATGGACCAGGTCCGAGAAATCTTCCGGCTGGATGAAATCCCGAGCCCGGTCGATCGCATCGTTGTGGTGGAGGATGGCGCCGAGCAGCCCTTGTTCAGACTCCACGGCGTTCGGCGGAACGGCTTCGAGCGAAGCGGCGAGCGCATTCATTGCGACACCTCCCGCTCGGCGGCCTTCAGAGCCTCGATCAGCTTTGGCAGGCGGTCCAAGGCGAGGCAGAACCCTGCCTTGGTCGGGAATGGCTCGCCCTGCTTCGGCTTCGACAAATCGTAGAGCCGAAGATCGACGAGGCGGCACCCCGCGTGGGTCACGAGACCGATGCGGAGTTCCTGGAAGTTGTTCTTCCGGACGGTGGCGATCGTGCGAGGAGTACCCGTCATGGGCGGCACCGCCAATCGTCGCGAGAGGGAAACGCTAGCTCGGCCAGGGCTCCGGCCGTGGCAGGCGGGAGACCGAAGCGTCGAGCGATGAATAAGTCTTGCCGAAGGGGACGAACCGCCGTATCTCTCTGATCGCAAGCCGCCACAGCTGCATTCGAGAGCCCTGCGTTCGCCCCGCGCGTCGCGGGGTTTCTCATGTCTAGTTCCTGCTGTTGAGCGCCGGCCGGATGGCTCGGCGCGGTGATCCAGGGGGACGCGCCCGCCGGGATAGCGGGGCTCAGGCGGCGAGTGGCGCTGGCAGACCAAGCATTTCGCGGAGCTTCGCGGTTGGGACGCGGAACTGTCCCGCCACCTTGAGGGCAGGCAACGAGCCGTCTCGAACCGCCTTGTAAGCAGTGTTCCGCCCTACCCCCAGAACGCGTCCAGCCAGCACGACATCCACAGTCGGCTCCGTCAGCACCTGCATGATGTCGTCGGACATCTCTCACCTCCCATCCGTCAACAAGTGCGGTGATAACACCGCGCAAATTGATATGGACAGATCGGGCAGGGGTTGGCAAGTGATTTTTGCGGTGCTAGCACAGCACAAGTTAGGATACTTGGAGATAGGCGATGACGGACGACGCCGCGGCAAAACGATCCAAGGGGCGCCCCCGTATCTATCCCGGCACCGAGAAGCGGCCGACGCTGACGTTTCGAGTGCGCGGGGGCCTGCATGAGCAATTGAAGGAGGCCGCAGAAAAGAACGAAAGATCTCTTAGCGAGGAGATAGAGGGGCGCGTCGCAATGTCCTTCGAGCCCAGCCGCGATGTAGAGCATCGCGAAGACGAATATGAGAGATTAGTCGACTATCTAGGCGGTAAGGACCGTATATGGTTCCTATTTATTATTAGTAATAGCTTTGGAGCAGCTTTGGATGAAATAGACCCTGATCGCCAGAATGATATCGACTGGACAAAATCATCGAAAAAAATCGATCGATTGACAGAGTTCATGCAAAGCAAGATGCAAGAAATAGTAACGCTTGCCGCCTCGCAAGACGGCCGACTAGCCAAGTCAATAGCTCGGGTCTATCAGGGGACAAAGGCTCATAGAGCTATGCGTCAGAAGCAGGTTGCAACGGAAAACAAATAGGTACTTTATGCCAATTCAACAGTCTTTGGTATATCTCGGTATTTAATCCCTCGTATGGTATATCGAATAAGCGCAAGACGTTAGCTCCCATGGGTGATATGCTGCGGCCTTGTTGAATTGGATCGCAGATGTCAGTCCAGTACCCCTCGCATCTCTACATCCGTATAGACCGGTCTCTCCGGTTGGCGATCGCGGCTGCGGCCGGCACCGCAGGCGAAACCGTTTCGCATCACGCACGCGATCTGCTTCGCTCAGCCTTGAGCGATCGATGCCCAGGGCCTGCCGGTGCCCCTCGTCCTCTGAACGAGCGTCCGCGCCAGGGCGCTCGGCTGACAGCAAGCCGTCCCACCTCCCGCCATCACGTGGAAGGTTGAGGTCGGCCCATGGACCCGCGCACACGCTACACCGACGAGCTAGAGATTTACGAAAGC
>NZ_JAKSYQ010000104.1:0-3056 GCF_022829665.1 Methylobacterium sp. E-041
CGCCGAGCCCTACGCCTCATCCGCCGAGCGGACACAAGCCATGAGCCCCTGGATCGACCACTACAACACCAGCCGAACCCACTCCGCCCTCAGCCGACAGACACCCTGGCAAAGCCTGAACAACCTTCTGGGCAACGACACCTAGCTCCTTCGCCAGTCCCTTCAGCCCGGAGGAGATCTCGGTCATTTCCTGAACCCGGTTACCCGAGTAGCGCTTTGACGGCCGGATCAGGCCGATGTGGTCGACGACAATGGCAGCTAGCGGCTTGCCCTGGCGTTCGGCCTGCAGCCGCATCTGTCGGGCTCGGGCCGCGATCTGGGCTAACGTCAGACCGGCCTGCGGCTCGATCCAGACCGGAATGCCGGTGCAGGTGCGCTGCGCTTCGATCAGCCGCTCCATAGCCTCGTTTGAGAGGCTGCCCGCGTCGGCGATGGCGCGATACGAGATCACCTCCCGAGCCCGCGGATCGTAGGCGACCGCGGCCATGACGCGCTCGCTGAGTTCGTCTCCGTCCATCTCAAGGGAAAAGAACCCGACCGGGCCAGAGTGCCGAGCTGCCGAGATCGCGACGTGCAGACCGACCGTCGTTTTGCCCATGGCCGGGCGCCCCGCGAGAATGACGAGCTGTCCCGGACGCATCCCGAGTGTCGCTGCATCAAGCCTTGGTATGCCGTAGGGCACGCCACGAGGTGCGGTCCCCTGCCGGATCTGATTGGCCCGGGCGAGGACGTTGGCGGCGCTGGCACCGAGTGAGACCCGCCGAGCGTGCTCGGCGAGGGCGGCGCTGGCCACCGCGTCCAGCGCCTCGATCATGCTGCCGGCGGTCTCGGCCGGGTCATGCACGGTGCTGCCCGTCATCGCCGCGATGCCGATTTGCGCCGTCTCGAACACGGTCCGCATCCGTGCGGCCTGCGCGATGAGGCGGGCGTAGCTCGGGGCGTTGCTGACAGTCGTGGCGCCGTGCATCAAGTTGACGAGGTACTGCCCAACCGAGACCCCGCCGAGGTCCGCATCACCCAGGACTGCCTTCATCAGCCCCAGGTCGATCGCCTCGCCGGCATCGCGACGGACGACCATCGCTGCAAAGATCTGCTGATGGACCAGGTCCGAGAAATCGTCCGGCTGGACGAAATCCCGAGCCCGGTCGATCGCATCGTTGTGGTGGAGGATGGCGCCTAGCAGCCCTTGTTCGGACTCCACGGCGTTTGGCGGGACGGCGCCGAGCGAAGCGGTGTGGGCATTCATTGCGACACCTCTCGCTCGGCGGCCTGCAGAGCCTCGATCAGCTTCGGCAGGCGGTCTAAGGCGAGGCAGAACCCAGCCTTGGTCGGGAAGGGCGCGCCCTGCTTCGGCTTCGACAGATCGTAGAGCCGGAGATCGACGAGGCGGCACCCCGCGTGGGTCACGAGACCGACGCGGAGTTCCTGAAAGTTGTTCTTCCGGACGGTGGCGATCGTGCGAGGAGTACCCGTCATGGGCGGCACCGCCAATCGTCGCGAGAGGGAAACGCTAGCTCAGCCAGGGCTCCGGCCGTGGCAGGCGGGAGACCGAAGCGTCGGGCGATGAATAAGTCTTGCCGAAGGGGACGAACCGCCGTATCTCTCTGATCGCAAGCCGCCACAGCTGCATTCGAGAGCCCTGCGTTCGCCCCGCGCGTCGCGGGGTTTCTCATGTTTGGTTCCTGCAGTTGATGCGCCGGCCGGATGGCTCGGCGCGGTGATCCAGCGGGACGCGCCCGCCGGGATAGCGGGGTTCAGGCGGCGATGGGTGCCTGTAGGGCTGAAGCGCCAGACGGCAGGCCCAGCATCTCACGCAAGCGCTCAGTGGGAACCCGGTACTGCCGACCAACTTTCACGACCGGGATCTCACCGGCTTTGCGCGCCCTGTAAGTGGCGCTTCGGCCTATGCCGAGTATCCGGCCAGCCACTAGGAGGTCGACAGTTGGCTCGTCCAACACGGCAAGGATCTCGCTACCCATCGAACCCTCTCAGATAATTGTTGCACTCTTAGATCGTGCGAATATGATTGCACATCGAGCGGCACGCCGCAACCTTAATGCGCGCTAATAAAGTGCGATAAATATCGGCCTTGGAGGCATTCATGTCGGATCAGCTCACCAAGCGCCGCGGTCGTCCCCCTTTGGACCCGTCAGAGCGCAAGGATGGAAACCTCACGTTCCGTACTCGTGGAGACCTGCGTCACCGGTTGGCTGAGGAAGCCCGGACGAATGGTCGGACTATCAGCGAGGAAGTTGAGTGGCGGTTAGAACGGTCTCTTGAGGGCATCAGCGGAGAGTATGCCGAGCCAGTGCAGTATCTGAGAGATACTAGGGCCCTTCTCGGCTCAGGTTATGATTACAGTGAGGCTATTGAAATTGGTCAAGCGTGGGGCAGGCTAAAGAATTCTCATCCAAGCACCTCCTCAGATGGAAAAGAGTGGTTTGAAGATGATGAAGGGTTAAAGCTAGTGACAAGTCAGCTTGTTGACCGCATTCAATGCATGCTTCCCATATTTGCCTCGCGCCGGCGTCGCCAGACCTGAAGGGCGACTCAAACCCCAGCGACCATTCCTGGCAGCAGCCTCAGAGGTATTCGCCGAAGCCGAGAATGAAAGCCGGAAACCGATACTAGGGAGCACTAACTGTCACTTTGAAATACAATACATTCGATCTCAATCATACAGCCATGCTTTATTCACATAAGACATTCTCGTGGGATGAGACTATGATCTGGGCCGGCCCTCGGGATTGTTCATGTCTACCTACTACCCACTCCAACTCTACATCCACGTAGACCGCTCGCTCCGGGCGGAGAGCACGGGTGCGGTCGACGCCGCAGGTGAAACCGTTTCGCATCTGACGCGTGGTCTGCTTCGCTCAGCGTTGAGCGCTCGATACCCAGGGCCTGCCGGCGCTCCTCGTCCTCTGAACGAGCGTCCGCGCCAGGGCGCTCGGCTGACAGCAAGCCGTCCCACCTCCCGCCATCACGTGGAAGGTTGAGGTCGGCCCATGGACCCGCGCACACGCTACACCGACGAGCTAGAGATTTACGAAAGC